>DYKW01000062.1:0-6225 GCA_020722405.1 Anaerolinea thermophila | reverse complement strand
CGTCCAGTACGCCACATTCGTCCAGGTTGTGCCGCCGTCGGTGGAGACATCCACCCAGGCATCGCCATCTCCTGCCCAGTCCTGGAAGTTATTGGCAAAGGTCAACACCGGTTGTGTGGCGCTGCTCAAATCGAGCGACGGGGACCACAACTCGCCATCCAGTCCGTCACCGTAGGCATCTGCACTGATGTCCGCCGACATCCCGCTGCCATAGGGAGCGGTCTTGTTGCCTTCTCCCCACCATACGTTGGAGTGCCAGGATTCGTTGGTGTTGGTGATTACCTGCCAGCCGGTGAGCGGCCAGGATTCAAAGGTTTCGGTGAAGATCTCCTGGGTTACAGGTTGATTATCCACATCCACCGAGAAGAAACGCCAGTCACCGGATTCAGCCCGCCAGCTCCAGTCAAACAGGCCGCGTACGGCCGCATTGTTGTAGAGACTGTTGGCGTTGTAGGGACTGTTGTATACCGCCTTGCCACCCAGGGTCATGCCAGAAGCAAACTGGGCACCAACGTTGAGGGTCACCGGAATGACGATCGTGTTGGCGGGGTAGGTGGGTGCCATACCGGGATCTTGAATTTCGATGGCGGCTTCGTACATCCCGGCCGACATGTCCGCAGGCACATTCACCGTAGCGGTCAAAGGCACGCTGCTATTAGGCGGTACGGAAACCGAAGTGTCATTCGTGCTCATCCAGGTAGCATCTACTTTCTGGTAGAAATCTACCCGGTAGTGAAGGACGATATTCTGGTTATACGTACCCTTGTACAGGTGACGTATGCCGATGAACATGCCATCCAACATCCGGTTGAGCGGATCATGGACCCACATCTCGTTGCGGTTGCTCGAAGGACGGTGGTACGAGAAGCGGCCAAACTCCCAGCGATCCAGTTCGGTGCGGGGGTCGTCCCAGGCCAATTCCTCTGCGCCATCCGCCTGTGTGCCAAAGGTGCTGGGGTCATTGATGAAGTTGACGACGCCGTTGCCATCCTTGTCTTCCCACACGTTGCTGTCGCCGTTGACGTCCTTCCAGTTATAAACCGTCAGGTAGAAGCGGTTATTCCAACTGTAGTCGTCTTCCGGATCCAAGGCATCGTAATCGTACATCTGACGCACAACCATCAGGTCGGTGCCGGTGGGGATGGAGACTTTGTCGGCTGTGCCAAAGCCCTGCAACGGGATGAAAAAGTTAAAGGCTTTGAAGAAATTGTCGCGGTTTGCAGCCCCATACGCACTTTCGGCCGCAACCATGGCGGGCGTAATCGTAACGCTAAAGGTCTGCGAATTGACCAATTGCATCCAATTATCGCTCACGGTGGCGGTAATGGTGCGTGTGGTGGGATTATTGATGTCGAAAGTCGTGGTATAGGTCTTGCCTGGATATGCGATGTGCGCAAAACCGGGATAATCGTCACCCCGGAAATCACCCGGCTGCCATTCGTCTCCGCTGGCATACAGGCCATACTCACCACTGGCGATCAGCGTCCCCATATCTCCATTGACAGAACCGGCACCCTGTGTGAAGGTGTCGTAGTTCAAGTCAGTGGCGGAGGACATCAGCAAGTTCTTAGCGGTCAGGAAATCGGGCCAATCGCCATTGGCATCCTTATAGGCCTGGTAGATAAGCGCCAGGATACCGCCGGCTACCGGCGCCGAGCGGCTGGTGCCACCCCAGGACGCCCACGCCCGGTTACCATCGAGCACACCCCAGGTGGGGTAAACGTAGTAGTTGAGTTGCTCAGCACCGGCTGCAAAAGCACCGCCGGCAACCACGTCCGTACCGCTCGTGCCGCGCGCCCCAGGGCCACGGTTGGAGAACGGCGTAACGTCGTTGTTCATGATTTGCATGGTGCTGGTAATGCTATCCCAACCGGTAGAACCATACTCGGTGGAAGCACCCACACCGATGGCCGTACCCGGACTGGGCGGCGCTACCGTCCCATAGGCCGGGGCGCCATTGCCGGTTGAGAAAGTGAACTGCAAGTGCGGCGCATACTTATACTGCACTTCGGTGACATACTGTCCTTCGTATTCCCAACCGTCGTTGTCCTGGGCGCTCGAGCCGTAGGAGTTAGTGGTCACCTGAATGCCATCGGTATCGGTAGTGTAACCACCATTGAGAAAGTCCCAACCAGTCTGGTCGATACCATCATAGCCAATGGCTGCGAAGGTGTACGCATCCAAGACCGAGGAATCGAAGTTGTAGTAAATATCCGAGATGTTGACCAGTTTGGCGCCAGGAGCCATGCCATAGACAGCCCCTGCGGGTTTGCCACTGCCAGGCAGGTCAGAGAAAGTCGGCAAGAAAGCGTCGGTCACACCCTGTCCGGCGATATTGGAGGCACACTGCGTACCGTGGCTATAGTCGCGATCAAAGGTACCGCCAGAAAAGGCAACCAGGTCGCCGTTACTCGGAACCAGACCACCATACAGCCAGTCGGAGGCCGGGATGGGAGTGCTGCCGTCGGCGATGAAGTACAACATGGCACCGGAGACATCGGCTATGCCGTCGCCATTCATGTCGCGATAGGAAACCATGTTGTTATAGGTGGCTGCCAGGGTGGTGGTATTGGTCGTATCGGCACGCGTTAAGGGCTTTTCATCACGGAAGTCGTGATCGTCATCCACGTCCACGTAAACGGTGTCGTACACGCCGGGGGTGTTGGGGTCGGTCACAATGACCGCCGGCCGTTCGCCCCACAGGTAATCCCGAAAGTCGTTGTCGGGGTGGGTACCTACGTGCACGATGCCGCTGGTGGTCATGCTATCCGAAATGATGTAGTTGTGCGTCACACCCGGCATACCATAGTCAATCAACGGTGTAAATGTGAAGCACGAGATGCCCACGCCACAAGGCGAGGTCGCCGGGGTGGCACTGGTGTCCACATAGTGTGCGCCCGGGAATCCGTTGGCAATATAAGTTGTGTGGAAGAGATTGTCAAAGACATATAACAACATCGAGATGGGGCTAAAGACCACCGGCCAGCCGTTGTAATCGCTGTGAACGGTACTGGAGTAAATCCTTTGCGTGCCCATCAAATCGGGGTGTGCTGCATCGATACCGTCATCAAGCACAGCAACGGACACACCGCTGCCATCATAGCCGCGCGCCCAAGCAGATTCGGCCTTGTGGGGGCCTTCGGGGGTTACTTCGAACCAGTCGGCCGGGCGGATGAGTTTGCCGCCATCACCGTAGGCCTTGGCATCTTTCCAGGGCAATGAGCCGGCGCGTAGTTTGTCGGCATTGGCTCGCAAATTTGCCCAATCTGCCGGGCCAAAGGTCGGGGCAGGATTTTGGTCATCGTAGGGGTAATCATCCGGTTGCGCATTGCGTTCCAGGACAACCGGTAAGATGTAGTCTACTTCGGCCATGCTGGCAATTTTGAGCAAGACTGCAGGATCGGCCAAGCCAAACACGATCTGCGTTTGGGTTTCACCCTTGCCAAACGGCGGCCGGGCAAAGAAATTGCCATCCACGAAATATGGATTGAGATCGGGCAAGCCTTCGCGGGCATTAACCTTGAAAATAACCTCAATCATCAGCGGCTCGGCGGCAGCATTGGCGGCCTGTATGTCCGGTTGGGCAAAAGCAGGCGCAGCCTTTTGTGCTGCATCGCGCAAATCGGGATGGATTTTTGCCAGCGCCTCTTCAGGGGTAACGCCACGCGCCGCAAGCGGGGCAGGGGGTTCCACCTTTTGAGGCTGCGCTACGGGCGCTTTGCCAGTAGCATCTAACGAAGTTGGCGCTTTTTTCTCTGGGGGATTGCTATCCTGGGCTGCTACTCGCGTCGGCATACTCAATACCGGCGTAAAGACCAGGAGTAAAACCATCACCACAGAGGTAATGCGCCACAGTTTCTGCATTGTGTTGTGCATATAAATCTCCTCCAAATCATCAACGATTGTTTTCACTGGTATCCGTCGAAACGGTTATCGTAGGTGCGCAAGGCACCTTGTGTCAGGGGACAACGGGGGATTAGATTCGATGGCATCACCTCCTTTGGTATTTGCAAATGAACGAATATTAGATAAAAAAACCGCTGTACACTCGCGTAGAGAGATACAGCGGTCATAAGAGAATTATAACCACATAATAATTATTATTATTGGTGTTATTGGAAGTTTTGATGAATGGCACTGACGAATTGTTCGGCATGTTTATGTCAGGGGTTGCGCCATAGGTAAATGAGAATTGTCATCGATAAACGGGCTGAACATGAGTATACAATGAACAGCAGTGAAAAGTCAAGGGTATTGTAATTCCGTGATTGCCCGGAACGTTGGAACGCGTTTCTCGGCGCTCTCAACGGGTGAAAGTCCCGTCTCATGTCCTGTACAAGCCCTTTGGAGTACATTGTTGGTTGCCTGCGCCCGCGGGCGAGTTTGATTTATCCGACTTTCACGCACTGAACCGCCACGGTACGCCATAGGTTTACGGTTCAATATGCGTGCCATTCGGAATGTGACGCCCTTTAGGAATCACAACAATGCCATCCCGAACGCTGTATAGGCGAGTATCTCGTTCTGTTCCTCGCGGGAAAGGGCGAATGATCACGTTTTGCCCAATACGAGCGTTTTTATCGATGATAGCCCCTTCGATGTAACTATGCGACCCAATACCCAACGGTATCGGCCCTTCGATGGGCCCGTCCGGGGGATCATAGTAATCGGCACCCATCATAATGCAGCGCCGTATGGTGACGTCATCGCTAATGATGCTGCGCAAACCAATAACCGCTTCGGTAATTTCTGCCCGTCCAATGCGGCAGCCATCGGCCAGCAAAACGTCTTGCAGGTTGGCCCCATGTAGCACAGCACCAGGCAGAAAACGCGCATGTGTATAAATCGGTCGACGCGGGTCGTAAAAATCAAAGGGTGCATCCTGAGAGGCCAGGCTGAGATTGGTCTCATAAAAAGAGCGGATCGTCCCGATATCCCGCCAGTAACCATCAAAATCGAAGCCGACCACCTTGTGGGTGCGAATAGCCTGAGGGATCACCTCCCCCCCAAAGTCCCTGTAATCTGTTTCCTCCAGCAAATCAATCAGCGTCTGGGCATTAAATAAGTAAATTCCCATCGAACCCAGGTAGGGCGCTTGTGGGTCAGCGCGACTAACGAAACGCTCTAGAATCTGCGGATCTTTTGGTTTTTCTACAAAATCGGTAATGCGTCCGTCAGGAGCACGTTTCAATAAGCCAAAGCGGGAAGCCTCCTCCCTGGGAACCGGCTGTACGGCTACCGTAATGTCGGCTTGCGTCTCCCAGTGGAGGCGTGCCATCTGGGCGTAGTCCATGCGATACAAATGATCTCCGGCCAGGATAAGCACATAGGGCATACGGGAATGTTCAATTTCCCGCAATTGTTTACGCACCGCATCCGCCGTACCCTGATACCACTCTGTGCTGACATGCGTTTGCTCGGCGGCTAAAATTTGTACCCAGCCGGGATGAAAGGAATCGAAACGGTAGGTGCCGGTAATGTGACGATGCAGTGACACCGAATTAAATTGCGTCAACACTGCAATGCGATGGATACCGGAGTTAATACAATTGCTCAATGGAATGTCAATCAAACGATATTTGCCGGCAATCGGCACGGCCGGTTTGGCACGTTGCTTGGTCAGCGGATACAAGCGCTTTCCCACACCACCCCCTAAAATTACAGCCAAGATATCATCGACGTGCGGCATAGCATTCTCTCCTTAAAAAAATGAGCAAAGGTCCCAACTGAGCATATCATACAATCCACGCTCTCAAGATACACCCAAATTTATCGTCACCAACACACCGGCTTTTTAAAGCCAATGAGCCTCCCGTCAAGCGAAAGGCCCATGATATAATGCGCTGGTGCCGAAGGTGGGAATCGAACCCACACTCCACGAGGGAACACGATTTTGAGTCGTGCGCGTCTGCCTATTCCGCCACTTCGGCATGTCGCTAAACAGTATAATCAAAAGCCTTCCGTTGGTCAAGGATATCACAAGGCAATTTGGTACTTTAGATAATTATACTGTATCTTCTCAAATTTTTGGGGTAACCCCAAAATCTTAACGCTAAGACGCAAAGGCAGCCGTTAGGTGACAACGGACAAGTGTCAGCAGTATTTGTTTACCGCCGAGAACGCAGAGAGCGCTGAGATGACAGAACGGGAAAATCTTGACCAGATCACGGAGGTATCATCTCAAAAAGAAGGGGAAACGTCCCGAAGGTTTCTTCAAAAAACCTG
>DYKW01000061.1 GCA_020722405.1 Anaerolinea thermophila | reverse complement strand
GGGTGAAGGTTTGAGCAGTTCAACCAGGCTTTGGAAGAAACCTTCGGGACGTTTTCCCCTCTTTTTGAGATGATACGAGCGAGTTGCTATTTTAACGCCAAGACGCAGAGCCGCAAAGAAAAAACCGTTTTAAGTCGCGCAGTCGCTTAGTTACATCGTTGGGTAATCGGATGGTTGTAGGGGCGAAAGGTTTCCGTCCACGTCTGTCACATATCACCTACCTTTGCGCCTTCGCGACTAAGTCCCCAGAATGGGGATTGCGTTAAGGTTTCAAGGGTTTTGGGTTACCCCAAAAATCTGAGAAGATACGTTTTTCGCCGTAAAGTGACTTAAAAATCTGTGTCATTGTACCCGTAGGGTGAATTTGCGCCATCTGTGGACTATTTCGGCTATCCGCCGGGTTCGCCATACCCCAGTATCAGAGAACGGTGTAAATTTATTTCCGGCGGAAAATGAACCATCCCTACATTCAGAGCACAAACTCTTGGGACAACGATAAGTGGTCACGATGCCAGAAGTGTGCGTTTGTACTGTGTAAGTGCCTGTTGCACCCGAGAAAATTCCTCTTGCAGGTGGACGTATCCTTGTAGAACTTCCTCCGGGTTTTCGAACTGAACCGCATCTTCCATTTGCTCGCATAAGCGTGAGAATGTCAGCGCACCTAAACTCGCACTGCTAGATTTAAGTGTGTGGGTCATCGCGCGTACCCCCTTCAGGTCATTTTCCTGCAAAAGTTGTTCGATTTGGGAGAAACGCGTTGGCACGTCTTCTAAAAAAGTGTTAATCAAATCTACCAGCATTTGGGGACGGTCTTTGCCGATGACATTGTACAACTGATTGAGCACCATAGGTTCTATGGATACCTGGCGATACCCAGCGATGTTTCTTTCCTGCAGTGGATCTGTGAGGGATATTTCTTCCCCAGGCGCACAACGTTTGAGTGCTTCAACCAAGGATTGGGGGCGGACGGGCTTGCTCAAGTAGTCGTCCATACCTAGTTCCAGGTATTGTTCTCGATCTCCTGGCAGGGCATGTGCGGTAAGTGCCACGATGCGGGGCTGTTTTTCAATTGGTAATAGTTCTCGGATTTTATGCATGGCAGTGACGCCGTCCATTTCGGGCATCTGCACATCCATAAAAATGACATCGTAACGCTGGCGTTGTATCGCCTCAATGACTTCATATCCATTGGCAGCAACATCGGCGCGATATCCCATGCGTTCCAGGGTGCGTAGCATAACCTTTTGATTGACGGTGTTATCCTCGGCCACCAGGATACGCAACGGCAGATGTTTTGATAGATTGGGATCAAAGTGAAACGCTCCTGTTGCGGCGCGTGGCAAAGGCTCGTCACTTTGCCCGGTTAAGGTGCGCATGATGACCTCATATAACTGCGCCGGCTTCACCGGCTTGGTCAGGCGAGCATCGAATAATTTCTGTTCATCTGGGGAATCGCTCTGTCCGATGGATGTCAGTAATATGATCGGTTTTTCGGCCACCTCTGGAATTTCTCGTAGCGCCTGTGCCAGTTGTAGCCCGTTTATTTGCGGCATAGCCATATCCAGGACGGCGATATCGTAGGTGTTCCCCTTCGCTATCCACTCCAGTGTGGTTTGAGCCGAAGAAAAGGATACGGTCTGCATACCCCAGGTACGCATGTGTCGAGTGAGAATATAGCGATTGGTGGCGTTATCATCAACGACCAACACCTGACGCCCTACCATATAGATTTGCTTTCCGCTTAGATAGGTGCGACGCTGCTCTGGGACAATTTTGACCAGAATGGTGAAATGGAAGGTGGAGCCTTTGCCAACTGTGCTTTCTACCCAGATGTGCCCGCCCATCATTTCTACCAGATGCTTGCTGATTGCCAGCCCCAAGCCGGTGCCACCGTATTTGCGCGTTGTAGAAGCATCTACCTGGGTGAAGGATTCGAACAGCCGATCGATGTGTTCCCCTGCAATCCCGATGCCGGTATCTCGCACCATAAAATGATAGCGGTACCGTTCTTCATCCATGCGCTCAGCCTGTACCGACACAGCCACTTCACCCTCTTCGGTGAATTTGATGGCATTGTTCACCAGATTGACGAGTACTTGGCGCAAGCGAGTGCTATCTCCTATCAAGGTGGCAGGCGCCATATCCTGAATGATATAGGCCAGATCGATGCGCTTTTCGCCAACCAGCGGGGCCATGAGATCAAGCGCCCCCTCGATGCAATCTCGCAAATCAAAGGGGGTTTCTTCCAGAATCAACATACCGGCTTCAATCTTGGAGAAGTCCAAGATATCGTTGATGATGGTAAGGAGTGAATCCCCACTGTCTCGGATAATGCGCACAAAGTCCCGTTGTTCGTAGTCCAAATTGGTGTCCAGCAGTAAGCCGGTCATTCCAATGATGGCGTTTAAAGGGGTACGGATTTCATGGCTCATGTTCGCTAAAAATTGTGATTTCGCGCGGGCTACCTCCTCCGCGGCTTCTTTCGCGCGTATGAGTGCAGATTCGGCCATCTTTGCCTTGGAGATGTCCTCCACAATCAATACGGCTACCCCGCCGGTGGGTGTTTCTCGCCAGCCCTGACGGGTAATTAGCGGACGAATTTGTACCTGCAAGTAGCGGCCTAAGATGGGGTCGTGGATTTCTGTGCTTACACTAATCCCTTGTAAAATGGCAGTTTCCGTTTGCTCTAGAAAAAGCCTCCAATCGCAATTGGTGTCCTCACAATTGGGATGAAATAGCGCATGAATGGCCATGCCTTTGACGGTTTTTACATCGCCTAATTCCCAGGTTTCGATGGCTCGGTTGGCGCGTAGTATGTGCTGCTCAACGTCCAACAAACAGATGACATCAGGAAGGCTGTCTAACGTGACTTCCCATTCTAGTTTGGTATTCTCAACCTGAATCAGGGCTTGCTGAATTTTTGCCTGTGTCTCTACCCGCTCTGCGAGTTCATCTTGTAGTGCCTGGTATAGCCGCCGATTTTCAATCAATTGACCGGTTGCCGCTCCCACATTCTGAGCTAGTTCGATTTCCTGGGGGGTGAACACGCGCTCTTCCAGGCTATCCAGCCCAATAGTGCCGATGACTTCCTGCCGCACGACAATGGGAGCAATCAGTAGCGAGATCGTGCCGCGTAGTTCGTAAATGTGGCGTAACGATTCTTGCTGTTCATCCGTTCGCACATCCCTGATGGCGATGGCCTTGCGCGTTTGAATTACCTCCTGGCTAAGCAAGTTGTCGGCCAGCGGGATGATTATTCCCAGCGCTGAGGGCCGCCCCGGGGCAATGTACTCCGCAACCACCTTTAGATATGTTTCTTGCTCGTCCAACAGTGCTACCGCGGCTTGTGGTACATCGAAAGCGTATGCCAGTTCTGTACAAATGGTGTGCAGCACCTCATCCGGTTCCAGTGAAGTGGCGATTTCCCGTAGGATGCGATGGAGAGATTGCAGTTCCTGGTAGCGACGCTCTAATTGTTCGGATAAATGGATATTTTGTACTACCGTATCGCTGCGTGCCAACACCTCCAGAAAGCGTTGCCACCCTTCTGCATCGGGAGGCTGCTCTGGGGAGAGATTGGCGCTTTTTAAGTGCTGGTGGATATTAGCAGGAAGTTTCATCGTTCAACCTTTATGATTTAAGCGCTGGCGCTCATGTTGCAAGATGCGTTGCAAGATGGTGATGGAAGTCGCATAAGTGGAATCCATCCCAAAATAGGAAAGCGTACCGGCGCCCAGGTTTTTTCCTTTACTCAATGGTGTGTCAGAAGCATAGTGCAAAATACCCACATCCAATGGCAAGCCATACAGGTTGACAATCTCGTTGATTGGATGTCGTTTGGGGCGGTACATCTCATACACCGCCGAGAGATACGGCCCGGCTTCCATCTCGATATCGGTGTACCCCTCGCGATAAAACACATCCATATACCGCGTCGTTTGTAAGAAAGTGCCTAACACGCTGACGGCTTTCTGGTTATCCAGCACGGTACCGTACACCAGGTAAGGGGCAACGTCCTCGGCACGGAAGACGTTGGGGAACAGGTATGTGTTCGATGAATGCTCATCGTGCACCACGTTGGGAATCATCACGTCACCATGGACGCCGTTTAGGGTGGCCGCCTTGCCCATCACGTACACGCCCAGCAAGTTGATGGTGTACTCCGCAACCTGGGAGAGAATATTGTAAGCCGCCAATCCCAACGGGTAGTCAATGTTCAAAATTAAGGCGTTGCTCTTGGCCAGGAAGGAGAGGTCGTCATTTTGCAAACGCGGGTCTAGCCATTCGGGGCGCAAATTTCGCAGGGGAATAACCTGCGCGTCGACCTCAAAAAAGTGTTCGCTGGGGGCGCGTACAATGCCACAGGCTTGTTCATCGGCTTCTTGTGCCTGTGCAAGCGCTTCGCCGCCTGGGAGGCGATATGCCTTTTTGAGCGTATAGTACAGAAAATTTTCGGCGCTGGAAGGCACGGATTGCCGGCGAATGTCTTCCCACTCTGCGAGCAGAGCCTGGTCGCCTATGGTGTGGATGGCGTTGATGATCTCCTGCTGATGGCGCAATGCAAATCCGGTCAACAGATTCGCCAGACTGTGCGTATTGCTGGAAATAAAGTACACCGGATGATCGGCTAACTCTGGGGCGCGCTGCTCGATATTCCGCCACCAGGCATACGTTGCCCGGCGATATTCGCTCAAAGAACCGCTCAACAGGCGCACGTTCATTGCGCAGCGTTGTTGCAAGATACGTTGCAGGTAGGGCACGAACTCTGCGCCCCACAAGGTTTGTAATCGTCCCAAGTCCTCCAGACTGATTTTCAATATGTTTGCGAGTTCTTCCAATACCGGTGGCTCATCCAGCCGTTCCCAGAAAATTCGCGCCTCATTTTGGCGCAGCAGAAGGTGCATCTTGTTCCACTCGATTTGATAGGCCACCAGTACCGGAATGAGATCGTCGATATCCGAACGGCTGGCAATAAAACAGGCTAACGTCCCCTTGCCATCGAAGAAGGAACGTCGGCGACGTGCCGGTGCAGAGACCAATTGCCATTGCTCTACATCTGGATACCCATACCGCGCAAACAAGCGAGCCGTTTGCCCCATCACCACCGAATGCACATCTGGTATACACGGCGGCAGGCGCAAAAAACTGTAAATGAAAGCCGACATGTCGGGATGGGGTTGGCGTGCATCCGCGTGCAATAGAGACCCCATGCCGGTATGCACTTCTTCTAAGGTGCGCAGTTGCACCTCACTGGTCGTGCGCAATAGCGAATAGATGGTGCGGACGTAGAGTTCTATTTCATCGGACGCGGTGGATGGCACAGTGCGTTCCATAAGTTTCCTATCGGTTTCTATCGACGGCGTCGGCGTTTCTTGGGCATGGGCACATCCAATGGGCTGCCGCGTCCCCCGCCGCTTAGGTGGTAAATCACAGCATACAAGACCGTCATCAGCCCAAATAGCACCACTGCCGCAGTAAATGCGAACAGGATTTGCGCATAAGGCAACGCAGCCGGGGGAAACAACACGGTATCTCCAATTTTTATTCCGGGGAAGTTTAGGGAATGCTGTAATTCTGGCGATAGAGCAATGCCCCGTTGCGCTGTAATCTGCCAGAACATCCCTCCCAGCACCCAGGAGGCAAACGGAATCACAGCGATTAAAATGCAGCCAATACCGCGCCAGGCGGGGTGGATATAAGTATTGGGGTTAGGGGACTTTGGCGTATGCATGCCTCCTCCATTCTTGAGATACTGGCGTCTGGCGAAAACGCCAGGCGCCAGTGAGATGGTCTTGCAGCCTGAAAACAATCCTCAGGCCATCTTGCGGGCGGCCTGCTCTACGGCTTGCACAATCTTGTAATAGCCGGTGCAGCGACACAGGTTTCCGGTAAAAGCCTGTTGGATTTCTTCCTCAGAAGGATGCGGTTTTTCCTCCAAAAGTTTGGCTGCCGACATCAAAAAACCCGGCGTACAGTAGCCGCATTGCACTGCACCCTCTTCCACAAAGGCCTCCTGCACAGGGTGTAGCCTATCGATCTCCTTCAGTCCTTCCACCGTGACAATCTCAGCACCGTGGGCACGAGGGGCCGGCACCAGGCAGGACATCACCGCCATACCATCCAGGTAGACCGTACAGGCGCCGCATTCTCCCTCGGCACAGCCCTCTTTTGGACCTATCAACCCCGCTTCGTCGCGCAGGAGATGGAGCAGCGACTTCTCGTGACCGTGCTCAAAGGTGAAGTCTTGTCCGTTGATGCGCGTCTGGATAGGGCCCGGATGACGGACGGGGGCCTCCAGGTGCTCCCGTTCCCAGGGGGTATCCTCGCCCCAGAGTAACACCGGTTCCCGCGGCACCTCAGGGTGGGCGCGCCGCCCCGCCAGAATCTCCAACCCGCGCCCGACCAAGACGCGTACCATCTCGTGCCGATAAGCCGCCGAAGCGCGCACATCGTCAATCGGGGTGGCGGCTTCCTGTGCCAGACGTGCGGCTTCCTGGATGTATTCTGCGGCCAATGGGCGGCCTGTCAGATAGGTTTCGGCCTTGCGGGCGTGGATAATGGTTGGCGCCACCGCACCCAGTGTGATAGCGGCCTGTCGTACGGTATCGCCCTCCAGCGTGAGCACCAGTGCGGCGTTGACGACCGCAATGGCTTGGGCGCGACGCAACCCCAGTTTGAGAAATACGCTGCGCTGGTTGGGGCGTAGTGCGGAAAAGGCAATATCCACCAGCAGCTCATCTGGGCGCATCACGGTGCGGCGCACACCGGTGTAAAACTCACGTAACGCCACGCGTCGTTCGCCGGCCGTGGAAGCCAACGTCACATAAGCGTCTAGTGCCATCAACGGGGGGATGGTGTCGTTGGCCGGGGAGGCAGTAATCAGGTTTCCGGCCACGGTGCCGCGGTTGCGAATCTGCGGCGAACCGACTTCCCAGGCGGCCTCTGCCAACGGGGTGGCGCGTTCACGAATGAGTTTCGAGGCTACGCACTGGTTGTGCGTCACTAACGGCCCCAGGTGGATGACCCCGTCCTCATCCAGATCGATTTGTGCCAGGGAGGGGATGCGCGAGACATCAATCAAAGTATCCACATCGGGACGTTGGCCGCGTTCCAGTTCGAGCATCAAGTCGGTGCCACCGGCGATAATGCGGGTGCGAGCGGGGTTTTGAGCCAGGAGTTCCAGCGCTTGTTGGACGGTCGTCACGCTATGGTAGGTTTGCCACATGGTTCCGTTCTCCTAAGAAAATCTCAATGTGCTGCCATTGGGCGGCCATCACCGCCGCGGCGCAGCATGATGATTTGTGCCATAATGCTCACGGCGATTTCTTCGGGCGTTTCGGCGTTCAATTCCAACCCCACAGGGGAGACCACGCGATCCAGGGCTTCTTCCGAAACACCGGCGGCAAGCAGTTCTTTACGGGCGGTTTGCCAGCGCCGACGGGAGCCGATAACGCCAATGTAAGCCGCGGGAGTCTCCAGCAGGACGGGGAGTGCGGCAACGTCGACCGGCACGCCGCGCGTTGTCAGGACGAGATAACTCCAGGGATGCATGACCACCTGTGAGGGGAGTTCGACTGTGGGGATGGGGTAGTATCCATCGGCGTCTGGAATAAAATCGGGGTTGCAGAATTCCGGGCGGTCGTCATTAATCAGCACCCGGTAGCCCAGCCATTTTGCCAGATGCGTCACGGCTTTGCCCACGTGTCCGGCGCCGATGACAATCACGGTAGGTGGGGGGGGGATGGGTTCCACAAAGACCTCCATTTCGCCACCGCACACCCCTACATCGCCGCGTTGAGGGTCAACGAAACGGTAGTGGAGCAGGCGCGGTTGGCCGTCTTGCAGGGCAGCCTGTGCTTCTTCGATGACCTTGCTTTCCATGGTGCCGCCCCCAATCGTCTCGTACAGCCTGCCGTCGGCGTAAACCAACATCTTGGTGCCCACGTTGCGTGGGGTAGAGCCTTGGGCGCGCACGATCGTACAGATGGCGACGGTTTCCCCCTTGGCTTGTGCCTGGGCAACGCGTTCGTATAGAGTCATGGTCAGGACTCCAGCATACCGAGGACAATGGGCAGCAATTGCTTTTTACGTGAGACAACCCCTTCTGCCAGGCGGGTGTTATCTTGTTTCAAGGGATAGGGGAGGTCTGCCAGTATGGAGGGCGGGTTTTCAATCAACAGACGACTGGAGCCGCGCACTACATCGGTGACCATGAGCATCGAGAAATCCAGGCCTTGCGATTCTCGCAGGTGTTTGAGGGCGGATTGCAGGGCGCTCAAATGTTCATCCAGTTGCAGCAGGTCGGTGACTTCTACCTGCGAGACGGAGAAACGCAGCCCACCGGCTTCGTAGACCTTCATATCGGTATTGACGATTTGGTCGGGGTCGCGGGTGGAAAGGCCGGCGCCGGCGCTCAGTAGCGCATTCCCAAAAGATTCTGCCGACTCTCCGTATAACGGGGAATTGCGCACAAAAGCCCAGCGTCCCAGGCGGTCAGCAGCCTGGCGGTCGCGGTCGGTGACGGTAGGCGAACGTAAAATGAGCGTGTCGGAGAGTAATCCGGCCAACAGGATGCCGGCTACCTCTGGCGAAGCCATCAAGCCGGCCTCTTCGATTTTCTCTGAGACCAGGGTGCTGGTGCTGCCCACTACGTCCACGGTGAAGCGGATGGGTACATGCGTGGAGGGGTTGCCCAGCCGGTGATGATCCAGAATTTCGAGGAGCTCGGCTTCTTCCAAGGCATTGATGGCCTGCCGGGTCTCGTTGTGGTCTACCAATATCACGCGCAGGCGCGGCGGATTGAGCACGTCTCGTTGGCGGCATACACCTACATACAGCCCCTTTTCGTCGACGACGAGAAAATCGTTGAATTCCTCGCGCAGGATGCGGTTGAGTACATCGCGAATGCGGGTATTGGCTTGAAAACGCGGTGCACCGGTGTCGCATACCTCGTGGCAGGCGACATCGAAGAGTTCGGCAATTTTCTTTTCTTGCTGCCGGGGGTGTGGCCCGACTTGTCGGCTGAGGAAATTGAACAGGCTCAGGCCGGTAATAAGCCCGTAGGGGCGGTTTTCTTCGTTAACCACCGGCACGATGCCGCCGGTACGAGTGGCGATTGCCCAGGCTTCTTTGAGTGGCATGTCCGGTGGGACGGAGTTTAGCCGTCGGGTGACGGCTGAAAAGCGCGGCGAAGCATCTGTGAGCAAATACGGCGTATCCAGGTTCAGGCGCTCTAGCGCCCAGGTGGTTTGGGGGTTAAGTGCCCCCGCGCGGGCTGCGATAGCGTCTATGCCATCGCGTTCACGCAACAGCCAGGCGTAGCCAATGGCTGCTGCGATCGAATCGGTATCCGGATTGACATGTCCGATAACGTAAACTGTGCTCATGAGTGTAATTATACCCGCTTTGCTGATTGTCAACTACCG
>DYKW01000244.1 GCA_020722405.1 Anaerolinea thermophila | reverse complement strand
GGTGCTTGTCTCCGGGGGAGATTAGAAGGCGAAGTCCGAGGCTGCCAGGTTGGTAATGCCGGCCAGCTTGATGGCGATGTCATCGGCTGCGGTGAAGTTACCGTCCTTGTTGGCGTCAACGAACACGTAGGTGTCGGTGTTGGTGGCGGTAACAGTGCCGAAGGCCACACCACGATCACCGGCTGCATCAGCGAAGAAGTCGGTGATGGAGGCGGAGAATGTGCCGCCTTCAACAGTGGCTGCCAAAGCGCCCTTATTGACCGCGCTGCCGGCATAGCCGGTGAAGCCGAAGCTGGTTACGTCGATGACATCCGCTTCCTCGGTGCCTGCGCTGCCGCCGGTCAGGAAGTTGGTGATGGTCTCGATGGTGAACGAATCGATCTTGCCGTTGGCATCCGCATCCTTCATGGAGGTGTCGGAAGCAGCCTTGTAGATCAGCGTATCGGCCTTGCCGCCAGCACCAGCCACCAGGGTGATCGCGTCGTTGCCCTTGCCGGCGTAGATGGAGCCGCCGTTGGAGGCTGTGTAGGTATCCACGCCTTCGGAGCCGGTGTAGGCGATGGTGGAGGTGATGTCGGAGGCATTCAGGTTGATGTCACCGGTTGCGGCGCCCGCATTGACCTTGGTCAGGGTGTTGCCTGTATTGGTCAGCGCGGTGAACACGATGTCGCTGTCACCGGTCAGGGTCAGGGTCTGGACCTTGCTGGCAATCAGGTTGTCGAAGGTGGTGCTGTAGGCATTGGCCTTCACGTCGGTGTCCAGGGTGCCCACGGTGGAGTTGATGTTGATGTTCTCAACATCGGCAATCGTGGTGGAGGTGGTGAAGGTGACGTTGCCATCTGCCGTGGCATCGTTGTTGCCATCCTTGATGGTGACATTGATGGAGACGGTGTCGCTGGAACCGGTGGCATCCTTCAGGGCGATCGCCTGGGTCTGACCCAAGGCGAAGTTTGCATTGGTCCCGGCCTTGCTCATGACGTCGAAGCCAAAGTTGGCGCCAGCATTGATGATGCTCAGGGCACCAGCAAGTCCACCATTAACCGCTTGGTCGACTTGGACCTTGGTGAAGCCCTCCAGGGAGACGTCATAGGCGTTACCACCTGTGCCACCACCGGACACGTCCAGGGTTTCGAAGCCGGCGATGTTGGCCGCGGTGGTGGTGGTCAGGGTGCTGCCATCGGTGATGTTGATGATGTCGGTGCCTTCGCCGCCGTCCGCAGACTTGAAGGAACCCAGCAGGGCGCCCGTGTACAGGCCGTCGTTGCCAGCGCCGAGAGCGACGGTGGTGTTCGCCTGAACAGTTGTGTCCATGTAGATCACGTCGTTGCCGGAACCAGTGGTGACGGCCGCGGCCTTGGAAGACTGGATGTCAGCCTTGACGCCGCCGGTGTTGGCGGAGGCATTGAAGGCGGTCAGCGCGCCAGTCAGGG
>DYKW01000243.1 GCA_020722405.1 Anaerolinea thermophila | reverse complement strand
CCTGAAGCTTTCTGGTTGCAAGGTGGGCTTGCTGATCAACTTCAATGTCAGGGTTTTGAAGGATGGCATTCGCCGGGTGGTGAACTCCAGATTCTCTGCGTTCTTCGCGGGCTCTGCGGTAAACAGATACCCGTGTACTGTCAATATTGCGCCGCATCGTGCGCAGACATGCGCGCTATCGCTGACCGTCTTTTGGTATAATCAATTCTCGCCGTCTTGCGATGTGGTGTGGCATGGGTTTCGATCCATGTTACACCACGTCATAAGACCAATACGCAGGCAGGACGACACACGTGGTTGTCCCTGTTACGAATTTGCTGCCGAGAAAAGCGGTAGTTGCCTACATGGTGATGGGTTGTCGCTTCACAGCGCAGTACAGTCAAATTATCCACAGGCACAGATTGCGCCGTTTTTTTCTCCAATCTGTGTCATCTGCAACATCTGTGGACGGATTTCCACAGCCAGCGGGCGCGCAATGCTGTTCGTTCTCCGTGCAGCCGTGGAATGCAGCGGTAAATTTGTCTTGCGTAACTTCTAACCCATTTTAAGGAGATATCTTATGACGTCTGAAATTTCCGGCGCGCTGGAATCGCCGCGCGAATTTTGTGCCCGTACGGGGTTGCACTTCGAAAATATGGCGCTACTAATGCGTGCCCTGACGCATCGCTCATACATCAATGAGTACCCTGAAACCCTTGAAGATAATGAACGACTCGAATTTTTGGGGGATGCCATCCTGGATTTCCTGGTTGGCGACTGGTTGTACCATCACATGCCCGAAATGGACGAAGGCCGTTTGACATCCTTGCGCTCCGCGTTGGTACGCAACACCCATCTAGCGGTCTTTGCCTGTCATTTGGGACTGGGAAAAGCCTTGCGCCTGGGACATGGCGAGGATGAATCTGGCGGGCGACACCGTGAGCACATTTTAGGTTCGGCCTTCGAAGCCCTGGTGGGGGCCTTGTATATCGATCAGGGGTTGGATGCCGTGCGCAACCTGCTGTACCCTTTGCTGCAAATGGCTGTGGATAAAATTTTGAAAGAAAACCTGGATCGTGATCCGAAAAGCCTGTTTCAGGAACTGATGCAGGCGAGCGGCGAAGGTACGCCGGTTTACGAGGTCGTAGACATCTCCGGGCCGGATCATGACCGTCAGTACACCGTCCAAACGCGGGTAAATGGCACGCTCTATGGGCAGGGGATCGGCCCCAGCAAGCAAGCAGCCAGTAAAGCCGCGGCCCGTGATGCCTTAGCGCGTCTCAAGGGTGCGCGCTGAGTTGTGCTTCTTTACTGGAGGCTGGCGAAATGCAGAATGCAAAATGCAAAATGCAAAATGCAGACAACCCTACCACTACCACCCAACGGGCGAAAACCCTCGCTCCCCTACGTTGGGCGAAAACCCTTTCGCCCCTACTACGCGACTAACCAACCAACCAACCAAC
>DYKW01000060.1 GCA_020722405.1 Anaerolinea thermophila | reverse complement strand
ATTTTCACCACCAGACATGAAAATCTATTTTCAGATCAGATACGATTCAAGTTTATGATGAAAACCGAAGGAGTTTAACTTTGGCATTTAACCTACTCAACTGGCTTTTGGGTTTTTTGGCATTGGATATTGGCATTGACCTGGGTACGGCGAATACCCTGGTGTATGTGCGTGGCAAGGGCATTGTGTTGAATGAACCTTCGTGGGTTGCGATTGATAAGCGTACACGTACGCCAAAAGCCGTTGGTCTTGTGGCAAAGGAAATGGTTGGTCGAACTCCGGCAAATATCATCGCCGTGCGTCCCTTACGCGATGGGGTGATTGCCGAATTTGAGATTACAGAAGCCATGTTGGAATATTTTATCGGCGCGGTACATCAACAGACGGTAGCCCCTTACCCTATGCCGCGTGTGGTGATTGGTATTCCCGCCGGCGTGACCGGCGTAGAAAAACGCGCCGTGTACGATGCGGCCATTGCGGCCGGGGCGCGCGCCGTGTATATGATAGAAGAGCCGGTGGCCGCGGCATTGGGTGCCGGCTTACCGGTTGGCGAGACGCGCGGCAGTATGATCGTAGATATTGGTGGTGGCACAACCGAGGTAGCGGTACTTTCCATGGGCGGTGTTGTTCTGTCCCGTTCTTTACGCGTAGCAGGTGATGAACTCGATGAGGACATCATCCAATACATGCGCACCAAGTACAATCTGTTAATTGGACAGCGTATGGCCGAACAAGCCAAAATAGAAATCGGTTCGGCCTACCACCTGCCGCAGGAAAAGACCATGACCCTGCGCGGCCGCAATCTGGTGACCGGTTTACCGGACGCGATGGAAGTCTCCTCGGTGGAAATTCGCGAAGCCATTTCTGGTTCGGTACAGACGATTGTGGATACCATTAAGGACACCCTGGATGAAGTACCCCCGGAAATCGTGGCCGACCTGATGGAGATCGGAGTATGTTTGGCCGGTGGGGGCGCGCAGTTGCAAGGATTGGATCGGCGTTTGAGCGATGACCTGCGCGTGCGCACCTGGGTAGCCGATGATCCGTTAACCTGTGTGGTACGCGGTACCGCCATTGTGCTGGATGATTTCGATAAATTGCAAGACTTACTGGTTGGTTTGGAGCGTGGTGATACCCGCCGCTAAATTATGGATAGACAGGTACTCCGCCGGGCACGCCGCGCCATACCGGTGCTCATTGTGGGCGGCATTCTGCTTCTGGCATTAAGCGGTAGCCTGACCCAACTGCTACAAGTTCCATTGCGCCCGTTGGTGGGTATGCAAACCTGGTTAGCAGAGCGCTATGAGGTGTTGCGCCGGTTTGTCACGGCGCCACGTGACATCGTCGCGTTGCAGCAGCGTAATCAACAACTCGAAGCCGAAGTCTCGCGTTTGCAAACACAAATCATTGAATTACAACAGCAAGTTTCCGATGCCAACATTTTGGCTGCCTTGCTGGATTTTGCACGCGCCAACCCGGAATATCAGTATAAAGCGGCAGAAGTGATTGGGCGCGATCCCAGTCCTTTTTTGCACTACATCATCATCAACCGTGGTTCGGCGGATGGTTTACGGCGTGGGATGCCGGTGGTGACAGAGCAAGGGTTGGCCGGCCGGATCGCAGCGGTCACTGCTTCCGCAGCACGAGTACAACTGGTTACTGACCCGGCTATGCAGATCAATGTCGACGTCACACCGGCCGGGACTTCGGGCGTGCTGGTTGGCTCCCTGACCGGTGACCTTACCCTGGATAATGTCCCATTAGACGCCAACCTTCAGCCTGGTGATATCATCCTGACTTCTGGGTTGGGCGGCACCTATCCTCCCAATCTGCTGGTGGGACAGGTGACCGGCGTGCGCCGGCTGGAATATGAGCTATTCCAGAATGCCTCGGTGCAGCCGGTTGTGGATTTCAACCGCTTGAGCATTGTGCTCGTTATTGTGAATTTTCAGCCGGCGGATTACACACCTTTGTTGCCCACCCCTATTCCGGCGCAGTAATGATAGCCGATTTACTAGGTCTTGTGGTTTTAGGAATATTGACGATGGTACAATCTGTCTTCCTTCGGCAGGTTGTATTGTTGCAGGGGAGCGCCGATATCGTGATGTTGATGTTGATTGCCTGGGCATTGCAGCGCCGGGCGCGACATACCTGGTTGTGGGCGCTTTTTGCTGCCAGTTTCGTGGCCATGCTTTCCGAAGTACACTTTGCGGTATGGTTCATCGGTTACCTTGGGGTTACGGTGATGGCAAGCGCCTTGCGACGTACCGGTTGGCGCTTGCCGGCCTTGGGCATGTTCTTGTTGGCAATTACCGGCACATTGTTGATACAGGGATTGACCTGGGCAACGCTGCGTCTGGTAGGCACACCAATCCCCTTTTTGCTGGCCGTACGCCGGGTGATGCTGCCTAGTTTGCTTTTGAATCTGTTATTTGCGTTGCCGGTGTATTCCCTGGCGCGTGATTTGGCTGCCTGGGTCTTCCCGGAAGTTGTAGAAGTGTAGATGGTATCGACGTATGAATTTCCCAGAGCGTAATCCTAACCTTGAAAATACCATTGATCCCTGGCGCATCAGGGTTTTCGTGATTATCGTAGCACTGGTTTTCAGTGTGTATACGCTGCGTTTGTATTCGCTGCAGATTTTGCAAGGGGAAGATTACGCCGCGCGAGCGGCCGGTAACCGCACCCAGGAAATCAACATCCAGGCGCCGCGTGGCATTATCTCTGACCGCAACGGGGCTGTTTTGGCGCGCAATGTTGCCTCATACAATGTGGTGATTACGGCCTCGGAATTGCCTGACGATGAGGCTGACATTCAACGCATCTACCGGGAACTTTCAACGGTGATTGGTGTGCCCGTCAATTTAAATGAACTATCTCCTGAAAATCCTTATGTGCCCTGTCGCTCGGAGCATGGCATCGCACAAATTGCCCTGTACGGAGCCACGGCCTCGCCGTATACGCCCGTCAGGGTCAAATGTGATGTCGACGAGTTGACTGCGCGCGTCGTGATGGAGCGTTCCGTAGATTGGCCGGGAGTCAACATCGAGATTGAGCCGATTCGCGAATACCCTACCGGTAACCTGACAGCCAACATCGTCGGGTACATGGGGCCGGTGCCGGCCGAATTGTTGGATTACGACCTTTACCAACAGCAGCGGCTGGTGGCCAACCGAGATAAAGTCGGTTATGCCGGGGTGGAACTTTCCTTACAAGATATTTTGGGCGGCACCAATGGTCTGCGTGTGGTAGAGCGCGATGTGGCCGGACAGGTTTTGCGTGATTTGCAACCACCCATTGCTCCCCAACCAGGCAACAATGTGCGTCTGACCATTGATGTGCGCCTGCAACAACTGGCGCGTACCGCACTGGAAGCGGAAATGAACTATCTCAACCGCGTTTCTCCTACGGGTATCCGTACCACCAGCGGGGTAGTAATCGCCATCAATCCCAAAACCGGGGAAATCCTGGCGATGGTCTCCTATCCTTCTTACGATAACAATCGCATGGCACGCTTCATCCCGGCTTATTACCTGGAACAATTGCAAAGCGATGGGCGTGAACCGCTGTTGAACCATGCCATCCAGGCTGAACGTCCACCGGGATCGGTCTTCAAGTTGTCCACGGCGGTGGGCGCGCTCAACGAAGGGGTGGTTACCCCCGACCAGGTGATCAAAACCCCCGGCGTCATTGAACTGGTGCAAAAATATTATGCCAATGACCCCGGAAAGCCCCAGAAATTTGTAGACTGGATCTATAACGACGGTGCGCATCCGGAGGGCTTTGTTCAACTGACCATTCGTGGCTGTATCCAAAATTCCAGCAATGTGTGCTTCTACAAATTGGGCGGTGGATACTTCGACGAAATCCCCAACGGGGGCTTGAACATTTGTCGTTTGAAGACCTATGCCGAAGCGTTGGGCTACGGTTTCCCCACGGGGATTGAATTGCCGGGCGAAGAAAATGGTTTATTGCCTACGCCTACCTGGAAGCGTATTACCCAGGGTGAGAACTGGGCAACTGGCGATACGTACATCGCCACCGTGGGGCAGGGGTACGTATTGGTCACACCGTTGCAGGTGCTGATGTCGGCTACCACGATTGCCAACGACGGTGTGATGATGCAGCCAACCATTGTGCGTGAGATTGTGGATGGCGAGGGTAACGTCATCACCCCTTTTACACCGCGCATCAAATGGGATATTACCCAAGATAACCTCATCAAAGTCTACGCTCCGCAAGCCGGCGTGAGCAGCAGTTGTCAGGAAACCGGGGAAGCCCGTAACGTTGATCCTGAAGTTCTTCAGATTGTGCAGGAGGGGATGCGCCTGGCCGTCACGGACGGTACGTTGAAAGATACTTTCCAGGGCTTTCCCATTGCTGCAGCCGGCAAAACCGGCACGGCGGAATACTGCGATAATGTCGCTCAAGAGAAAAGATTATGCAAACCAGGAAATTGGCCCTCGCACGGTTGGACGGTGGCTTATGCACCCTATGATGACCCCGAGATTGCGGTGGTGGCCTTTTTGTACAACGCCGGTGAAGGCGCCAAAACGGCCGCGCCGGTGGTGCGCGGTGTCATTGAGGGCTACTTCTACCTTAAAACCATCGATGCTGGTGGAGAAACGCCCTAAGATTGCCATCGTGGCGTCTCGAAGTCGCAGAGATGGCTCTTCCTCGCAATGCAGCCGTAATGTCCTTTTTTATGGCTTCGTGTTAAAATGAAACAAGTTCAACGTCAGGATGATGAGGTTCGTGCTCTAAATGACGCTCCCTAAAGTTGAGATTAAAGGCATTCGCGATGGTTTGTTGGTGACGGTAGGTGAGGCTTCCTGGGAAACCCAGCGTGAGGCGTTGTTGGCTTACTTGGATGAGCAATCTGATTTTTTGCAAGGCGCGCGTCTAGCGCTTTCGATCGGCAACCAACCCTTGCGTCCGGTGCAGTTGGGCCGTTTGCGGGATGAGATTTCGGAACGCGGGTTGACTTTGTGGGCTGTTTTGAGCGATTCACCTAAAACGCAGGAGACCGCCCAAAATCTGGGGTTGGCAACGCGCATTTCCCGCCCACTGCCTGAACGGCGCATTGCCAGGTTGGACACCCGTCTGGAAAGTGGCGAGCAGACCATGCTGGTGAAGCGCACGCTGCGCTCCGGCTATCGTTTGGAGAATACCGGTCACATTGTAGTGATTGGGGATGTCAACCCGGGTGCCGAAATTATCGCTGGTGGGCATGTGATTGTGTGGGGACGTCTGCGTGGCATGGTACACGCCGGCGCGCAAGGTGACGAAGAGGCCATGGTGTGCGCGTTGGAATTGTTCCCCACCCAGTTGCGCATTGCTAGCCAGGTAATCACCACGCTCCACCGGCGGCGCGGCAAAGCCGTCCCGTCATGTGCCCAAATTGTAGACGGCGCCATCGTCATTCGTGACTGGGATGCCCATTGAGTGTCGCTCATCCTGCGTACGATGACATGATGTCGCTACACAACGCAAAACGGCTAAACTTGTCCACAGAGAACACAGATTTACCCTGCGGGTACGATGTCGCCGATTTTTTTCTCCAATCTGCATCATCTGTGGATGAATTTTTAAAGCCAGGTAGTCAGGTTACATTCTTTCTCGCAAATTTGAATCATCCTGAATATTGGGCTGTTGGCCTCGAAAATGACACGCAACGTGTCTGGAGTAGAAGATAGGAAACGAGATTTTATGACCGCAACCGTAGTTACCATAACCTCTGGCAAAGGTGGTGTCGGTAAGACCACCGCAACGGCCAACCTGGCCGCCGCATTGGCTACCGAAGGGCAGAAGGTCGTATGTATTGATGCTGACATTGGTTTGCGCAACCTGGATGTAATCCTGGGGTTGGAAAACCGCATTGTTTACGACCTGGTGGATGTCATCGAAGGGCGCTGCCGCTTGCGGCAAGCGATGATTCGAGATAAGCGTTTGCCGGAACTGTACCTCATCCCTGCCGCTCAGACGCGTGACAAGAGCGCCGTCTCCCCAAGTGATATGGTGCGGTTGTGCAACGAATTGCGTCCCGAGGTAGATTGGATCTTGTTGGATTCCCCGGCCGGAATTGAACGCGGCTTTCGCAACGCCATTGCCCCGGCCGATATCGTCCTGGTGGTTACCAACCCGGAAGTCTCGGCGGTACGTGATGCCGATCGTATCATCGGCTTGATTGAAGCCGAAGAGAAAGGCCCCGCTCGTCTGATTATCAACCGTCTCAAACCGGAGATGGTGCGCCGCGGAGACATGCTCGATATCGATGACGTCCTCGAACTGTTGGCGGTGGAGTTGATCGGCGTCGTGCCGGACGATGAGCAGGTGGTCGTCAGCGCGAATCGCGGCCTACCGGTTGCCATGGACGGTAACAATCAGGCTGGGAAAGCGTTTAAAAACATCGCCAGGCGCCTGTTGGGACACAAGGTACCCTTCATGGATTTGGAAGCCAACAAAGGTTTCTTCGACCGTCTTGCGCGTTTCTTTCGCACCACAGGAGAGTGAATCATGCCGCAATGGCTCGACCGTCTTTTAGGCCGCCAGCCTCCCAGTGCTGTACAGGCCAAGGAACGTTTGCAATTGGTGTTGGTTCACGACCGCACCAACCTCAGCCCGGCCAAACTGGAAACCCTTAAGGATGAAATCATTGAGGTCATCTCGCGCCATATCGACATCGACCCTCAGGCGGTGCAGATTGATGTATCCAGAGATGGCCGGCAACAACGTCTGATCGCCGATATTCCCCTGCGTCCTGTGCGGCGGGAAGAATAGGCCATCGTCCCCCTTTCCCCTCCCCACTTTCCACTTCTCACTTTCCACTCATAAACCTACAGGTATCTTGCTATGCAACGTTTAAACTGGCGAGATTTTGATTTCTGGCTGCTTGCCGGTGTCATCTTGCTGATTATTTTCGGTGTGGTGATGATTCGCTCTGCCATTGCCGGCAACATTGACCTTTTGGAATTGAATATCGTGCGTCGGCAGATTATCTTTGCCCTGTTGGGCTTGTTGATGGTCTTTGCTGCCACCCTGATTGATTACCACGTGTGGGAAGCCACCTACACGGTACTGTATTTTGGAGTTTTTCTCCTTCTCGGCGTCCTTTTTGCTGTTGGGCAGGCTGTTTATGGCTCGGCGCGCTGGTTTGATGTCGGTTTCATCCTCATCCAACCCTCGGAGATTGCCAAGATTGTGCTCATCATGGCGCTGGCGCGTTTTTTCGCCCGTAACCAGCACCGCATTCATCGCCCGGAGTGGATTGCGCGCAGTTTTCTGCTTACCCTGGGCATTGCCATCTGGATTCTCTTGCAGCCCGATTTGAGCACATCCATTGTGCTGTTTGTGATTTGGTTTGTCATGCTGTGGAGCAGCGGCCTGCCGGTACGCTACCTGGTGGGAACGGCGGTTGGTGGCGTGTTCCTGCTGTTGGTTACCGTCCCATTGGTCTTCGGCGCCATCGTTAATCCCGACAGTTTGAGTGAAGACGGCTTGATCAAACCCTATCAGATGTGGCGCGTGCATAACTTCATCTTCACGGACGAAGAAGCCCGGTATGGTGAGGGGTTCAACGTAGAACAGGCGCTCATCACCATTGGCTCCGGTAGCCTGTTTGGCGCGGGTTATGGGCAGAACCCACAAGTGCAGTCCCGCTTCCTCAAAGTGCGCCAGACCGACTTCATCTACGCCGTCATCGCTGGGGAATTTGGTTTCGTCGGCACTACCCTGGTGACGTTATTGTTACTTTTCGTCATTTGGCGCTGTCTGTTGATTGCACGTCGTGCCAGTGATACCTACGGTGCGTTGATGGTGATTGGCGTAGCCACCCTGTTGACCTTCCACGCCATGGTGAACGTGGGCATGAACCTGAAACTTCTCCCCGTCACCGGTTTGCCGCTGCCCTTCATCAGTTATGGTGGCAGTTCTTTGCTGTCCACCATGCTGGGCATTGGCCTGGTAGAAAGTGTTGCCATTCGTCAAAAACAACTCAACTTCGAAGCCTGAAACTTCTTGGAGGACATTGCATGACTCTAACCCAACCCGTGCGTGTACGCTTTGCCCCTTCTCCTACCGGACGTTTGCATTTGGGCGGTGCCCGCACTGCCTTGTACGATTACCTGATGGCTCGCCAGAGTGGTGGGCAATTCATCTTGCGCATCGAAGATACCGACCGCAACCGCTATCAAGTTGGCTCCGAGCAGGAAATTATGGATGGCCTGCGTTGGCTGGGCTTACAGTGGGACGAAGGCCCCGACATTGGTGGCCCCTATGGCCCGTATCGCCAGTCCGAGCGCAAGGAAATTTACCGGCAATACGCTTGGGAACTGGTAGAGAAAGGCCATGCCTACCCTTGTTTTTGCACCCCAGAACGATTGAGTGCTGTACGCCAGCAACAGCAAGCCCGGCGAGAGCCGACCCGCTACGATGGTCATTGCCGCAACATCCCACTGAGCGAAGCCAAGGCCCGTGTGGCGGCTGGTGAACCGCATGTCATCCGCTTCAAAATGCCGCGTACCGGTAGCGTTACCGGCATCGACCTGCTGCGTGGTGACATCACCTATCAGAATGACCAGTTGGACGATTACATCTTGGTGAAATCCGATGGCCTGGCGCTCTATCACCTGGCCGCTATGGTGGATGACCACCTGATGAAAATTACCCACGTCCTGCGTGGTGCTGAGTGGTTGCCCACCTTTCCGCTGCACGTTCACATTTACAATGCTTTTGGCTGGCAGCAGCCGGTTTGGATTCACCTATCGGTATTTCTCAAGCCGAGTGGCAAAGGCAAGATGAGCAAGCGCGAGGCCGCCAGTCTGGCACAGGATGGCTACTCCATTTTCACCACCGATTTGGCTGACCTGGGCTACCTGCCCGAAGGTGTCAACAACTGGGTGGCCTTGATGGGTTGGTCCTATGACGATGCCACCGAATTCTTCACCATGCAGGATTTGATCGAAAAGTTTGACATCAACCGTCTCAACCCCTCACCGGCTGCCATCAATTTTTCTAAACTCGACCATTTCAACGGTTTGCACATCCGCAATTTACCCTTGGATGACTTGCAGCGCCGCCTGCGCCCCTTCTTTGAGCGCACCGCATACCACCCCTCGGATGAGATACTGCGCAAACTGACTCCCCTGCTCCAGCCGCGCATGAAGACCCTGGATGAGGGCCCCGCGCTGGTGGGTTTTCTGTTCGCCGAACAGGTCGAACCGGACTTAGAGCGGCTCGTGCCCCGAAAGATGACACCCCCCGAAGCGTTAACCGCTGCCCGCCGCCTGCTCGAAGTGCTCTCTGATCTCCCCAGTATGGATCCGCAGGTGACGGAAGGTCCGGTGCGCGCCCTGGCTGAAGAATTAGGTCTCAAGGCCGGTTCCTTGTTCAACATCCTGCGCGAAGCGCTCATCGGCCAGCCGTCCAGCCCCCCGATTTTCGAGACGATGGATGTCATTGGCCGTGAGGTAGTGCTACAACGCCTGCAAGCCGCCATTGACCTGCTGACTGCTGCCGTATTTGTTTACCGCCGAGAACGCAGAGAGCGCTGAGATGACAGAACGGGAAA
>DYKW01000059.1 GCA_020722405.1 Anaerolinea thermophila | reverse complement strand
ACCAATTCATGTAAGTCATTCAAGGCCGCCCAAGCGGCCGAACGAGAAGAACAACACCATGCTGGATACCGACACCAAACGCCGAATCGACTCCTGCCGCGACATCCTCGTCGGCAAAGTGCCTGACCCCAAGAGCCAGGTCGAGCAGATCACCATCGCGCTGATCTACAAGTTCATGGACGACATGGATGCACAGTCCGAAGAGTTCGGCGGCAAGCGCAGCTTCTTCGTCAACGGCTTTGAGAAATACAGCTGGAGCAAACTGCTGGCGCCCAGCATGGGGGGGCAGGACACGCTGAACCTTTACTCCGAGGCCATTGGCAAGATGACCGAGAACACGCACCTGCCAGCGTTGTTCCGCGACATCTTCAAGAACGCCTACCTGCCTTACCGCGATCCGGAAACGCTAAAAGCGTTTTTGAAAGAGATCGACGGCTTTTCCTACGATCATTCCGAGCGACTAGGCGACGCTTTCGAATACCTGCTGTCGGTGCTGGGCAGCCAGGGCGATGCGGGCCAGTTCCGTACGCCGCGACACATCATTGATTTTATCGTCCGGGTCATCAACCCGCAGAAGCACGAGCGCATCCTCGACCCCGCCTGCGGTACGGCAGGCTTTCTGATCTCGGCCTGGAAATACATCCTGGACCAGAACAAAGCGCACAAGCCGGGCGACAAGCTGACACCGGACGAGCGCAACAAGCTGGCTGCCAACATCCATGGTTATGACATTTCACCGGACATGGTGCGTCTGTCGCTGGTGAACCTCTACCTGCATGGCTTCAGTGACCCGCACGTGGACGAATACGACACGCTCACCAGCGAAGATAAGTGGAATGAACACGCGGATGTGATCCTCGCCAATCCGCCCTTCATGTCACCGAAGGGCGGTATCAAACCGCACAAACGCTTTTCCATTCAGGCAACACGTTCGGAAGTGCTGTTCGTCGATTACATCCATGAGCACCTGAGCCCCAACGGCCGGGCCGGCATCATCGTGCCGGAAGGCATCATTTTCCAGAGCGGCACCGCTTACAAGGCACTGCGCAAGCTGCTGGTACAGAACTCGCTGGTGGCGGTCGTCTCGTTGCCGGCTGGCGTGTTCCAGCCCTACAGCGGCGTCAAGACCTCCATCCTGATTCTGGACAAACGACTGGCCAAGCAGACCGACAAGGTGTTGTTTGTGAAGGTCGGCAACGATGGCTTCGCATTGGGTGCACAGCGTCGCCCTATCGAGCAGGACGATTTACCTCTTGCCGAACAAGCGTTGAGGAGCTTTTTTGCAGCCCCTGAAGTTTTTGAGGGAAATGAGCTGGCGCACAGCGTGAGCAGGGAGCAGATCGCCGAGAACGCCGACTGGAGCTTTAGTGGCGATCGCTATCGGCAGGACACCGAGCGTTCTCGACATTGGCCGATGGTATCCCTTGGCGATGAAACGCTTTTCAGGATTGAAAGTGGTGGCACACCAAAATCCGATGAGCCAGCCTATTGGAATGGCGGCGTAGCGTGGGCAACCTTGGTAGACCTACCTCAGTCCGACTTCATCACACAACTAACGGGCACCGAGCGCACAATCAGCGAAGAGGGTTTGAACAACTCGTCAGCCAAGCTTTTGCCGATTGGCACCATCTTAGTTTCCAGTCGAGCAACCATTGGGCGGGTTGCGATTGCACGCATGCCAGCCGCAACCAACCAAGGCTTCAAGAACATTATTATCCAGGACTCCAATCGGGCATTGCCCGAATTTGTAGCCTGCATGATGAAAGCTCTAGCGCCACAACTGGAAGGATTAGCTACTGGGGGAACATTTAAAGAGTTTTCAAAGACCGCACTATGCGGAATTGAAATTCCTTTGCCTCCCATCGAAATTCAGCGCGAGATCATCGCTGAAATTGATGGCTACCAGAACGTCATAGACGGCGCTCGCAAAGTTTTAGAGAGCTACAAGCCCCGCATTACCGTGAGGGAGGAATGGCCTCTTGTCAGTATTGGAGAGCTATGCAAACCAGAATATGGTTTCACTGCGTCAGCACAAGAAGCTGGTAGCCATCGCTTTATACGTATTACAGACATTGATTCAGATGGTCATCTTTCTGCAAGTGACGCTCGCTATATTGACTTGAACGATGAAACATCTAAGTATGCTTTACAAAAGGGAGATATCTTAGTTGCACGCACGGGAGCAACCTATGGGAAAACCATGTTATACGAAGAAGATGCTCCTGCAATTTTTGCATCTTATCTAATCCGCTTGAGACTTCCTTCAGATCGAATTCTTCCCAAATATTATTGGGCCTTTTCTCAAAGCGAGAACTATTGGTTGCAAGCAAGAAGGTTAGTCTCAGGTGGAGGGCAGCCACAGTTTAATGGCAATGCCCTAGTAAACATAATGGTGCCGATCCCACCAAGGATTGAGGACCAGCAATCAATCGTAGACGAAATTGAAAGAGATCTTGAGTTGGTTAATGCTAATAGAGAATTGATCTCTCGCTTCGAAATCAAGATCAAATCGGCTATTGATCGCGTCTGGGTGAACTGATCATGGACGCTGCACTGGAAATCCACAATTACCTGCCGCTGACCTATCCATCGACAGGCGAAGGTGCGTACATCCGCTTTGTCTGGGAAGCCTTCGAGAGCAACTATGTGGCGGGCAAGTATCAGTTCGCCATGCTCGCTTTTCATATGCTCTACATGAGCTACGTGTATTTCTCGGTGTGGCAAATCAAGCAGGCTCAACCTGATGACTTTGCGAAGTCCATCATCTTCATGAAAAAAGAAGAAGAGAGCGGACTTCTCAAAGCCACTTCCCCCTTTTCTTTCAGCGAAATCAACGAACGTACGATCTTCAAATTTTTGCGGCTGGCCGGTTGCGAGAACCAGCATATCGGCAAGTTTCAGAAGCTGGTGGATCAGCGAAATGAGATTGCACATCCCAACGGCAACATCTTCTTCAGCGATCAGGCAACGGCAAACCAGCGCATCGAAGAAGTCATGCAGCAGATACGGGGCATCCAGAACCATATGCCGAGTGTGCTGCATGCTTGTCTGTTGCAGTTCCTGCGCGACAGCGCCAACCCGGACGAGCGCGAGATCGCTGACAGTGAAGTTCATGTGGAGATGAACTTCCTGCACAAGCACTACCTGTCGCGCAAGGACATCGAGGCCTGTCTTGCCTGTGACCTGAGCGAATTCGACGCCAGCCCGTTCCGGGGCGAGGTAGAGGCGCTGATGCGGGTGCTTCAAACCAAGGCGGAGGAATGATGGCCGCAATCAGGAGAAGAACATGAGCCAACCCTGGCCTTACCCCGGCGCACGCTGGTGGAAGTTCGATTTCCATACCCACACGCCGGCCTCCAAGGACACGAGCGCGTGGCAGGCCGCCATCGGCACGCCCGTTGAGCTGACACCGCAAAAGTGGCTGCTCAAGTACATGGCCGCCGGGATCGACTGCGTAGCGGTCACCGACCACAACACAGGCGAGTGGATTGACAAGCTCAAGGTGGCCTATGCGCAGATGAAGCGAGAGGCCGATGCGGGTACGCCGCCGGCCGGTTTCCGCGAGCTGCACCTGTTCCCCGGTGTGGAAATCTCGGTGCAGGGTGGCTTCCATATGCTGGCGATCTTTGACCCGTCCGCCACCAGTCAGACCATCAGCGACCTGCTGGCGCAGGTGGATTACCAAGGCAGGCGTGGCGACAGCGATGGCGTCACCCGAATCGGTGCCGCCCAGGTGGTGGAGCGCATTCTGGCGGCGGGTGGCCTTGCCATTCCGGCACACGTCGAAGGCGACAAGGGGTTGTTGCGGGTCGAGTCAGGTACGCGCAGATGCGTGATGGATGCCAACACGGTTAAGGCTGTCTTGCAGGAACCCGGCATCCTGGCACTGGAGTGGACCGTATCCTCCAGCCCCGTGCCGATGGTGCTGGATGAACTGAAACTGCGCTTTGCCAGCGTGGTGGGCAGCGATTGCCACAGCTTCCAAGGGGCAGCGGTGCCGGGTTCGCGCTACACCTGGATCAAGATGGCCCGGCCTAGCCTGGAAGGCTTGCGTCTTGCCTTGCTGGATGGGCAGGAAGTCTCCGTTCGGCGCAGCGATGAGAGCAACGGCTTTGCGCCGTTCAATACGCCCGAGCATTTCATCGAATCGATAGAAATCCGTGACGCACGTTACATGGGGCGTGGCAAACAGCCTGCAAGCTTGCCGCTCAACCCCTACTTCAATGCGTTGATCGGTGGACGCGGCACCGGTAAATCGACCGTCGTGCATGCCCTGCGCCTGGCCTATCGCCGTGAGAAGGAGCTGTCGCTCAGCTCGGAAGCCGGGCAGACCTTCAAGCGTTTCAATCAGGTTGCCAGGGGCCGCAATGACGAAGGCGGACTACGGGCGGAAACAAGCCTCTGCGTGCAAGTGCAGCGCGATGGCATGCCCTATCGCCTGATCTGGCGGCAGGATGGCCAGGGCCACGCGGTGGAGGAATGGGACGCCGCTACGGGCAGTTTCAAGCCTTCGGCCAGTCAGGCCGTCACCGAGCAACGCTTTCCGGTGCGCTTGTTCAGCCAGGGGCAGATCGCCGCGCTGGCCGGTGACAGCCAACAGGCGCTGCTCAAGGTGATTGACGATGCGGCGGGCACGCAATCGCAGCAAGCCGCTTTCGAGGAAGCTAAGCGTGCCTTCCTGGCCGCACGGGCGCAGATGCGCGAGCTGGATGGCAAGCTGCAAGGGCGTGAAGCGTTGACGCTGGCCCTGCAAGATATTCAGCGCAAGCTGGCCCGCTTCGAGGGCGCCAATCATGCCGCTCTGCTGAAAAACTATCAGCGCACCAACCGGCAAAGCCGCGAGCTGGAACGCCAGTTCGACGCCTCCGCCGAACTGGCAACCCGCTTGAAAGCGCTTGCCGACGATCTGTTGGCGGAAGACTTGCCGGAAGGCTTATTCGATACCGCCGAAGACGGACCAGCACTGAGCATTGTCCAGGCGCTGCACGCCGCCATCGCCAAGGCGCAGCAGGACGTCGAGCGCGCGGCAACCGTGCTGCAGGAGCGAGGGCAAGTCCTGAGAGGTGAACTGGAGGCTTCGCCCTGGTTTGCGCGGATCGACGCGGCCAAGATGGCTTACGAGCAGCTCAAGGCCGACTTGCAGCAACAAGGCGTCAGCGACCCCAGCGAGTACGGTCGTCTGATGCAAGAAAAGCAGCGCCTGGAAATCGAGCTGAAGAAGCTGGAAGCCTTGCAGAAGCAGCACACCGAGTTGCACGAAAAGGCCGAATCGCTGCTGGAACAGGTGCAATCCGCCCGCCGCGCCATCAGCGCCCAACGGAGCGCATTTCTGCAGGCAACGCTGCAAGGCAATCCCTTTGTGCGTATCGAACTGATCCCTTACAGCCGGGACGCGCAGGGCATCGAGCGCTCCTTGCGGGAGGTGCTTGGGGCCGCTGAAGGCAAGTACGTGGACGACCTGTATCAGGAGCAAGAGGGGGCATCCCCCAAAGGGCTCGTGGCCGATCTGCTGGGCACGGTTGATCTGGTCGAGCAGCCGGGCGTATGGGATACGTCGGCCTTCGAGCAGGCGCTATTGACGCAGAAGAAACGCCTGTCGCAAGCCGGTCGCGGGCAGGCGGAGTTTGGCGGCTGGTTCAATAAATTCCTGAAAGCGGAAGCCGACAAGCGCCCGGAATTCATCGATCACATCCTGTGCTGGTTCCCCGAAGACGGTTTGCAGGTGGAATACAGCCGCAAGGGAGACGGGCGGGACTTTCAGTCCATCGGCCAGGCCTCCGCCGGGCAGCGCGCGGCTGCCATGCTGGCCTTCCTGCTGGCGCACGGCAACGAGCCACTGGTGCTCGACCAGCCAGAAGATGACCTGGATAACCACCTGATCTACGGACTGGTCGTGCAGCAGATCCGCAGCAACAAACTGCGCCGTCAGCTCATCATCGTGACCCACAACCCCAACATCGTGGTCAATGGCGATGCGGAGTTGATCCACGTACTGGACTTCAACCACCAGTGCCACGTGAAGCAAACCGGCTCTTTGCAGGATCAGGCCATGCGCCGCGAAGTCTGCCAAGTGATGGAAGGCGGCGAAGAAGCGTTCGAACGGCGTTACCAACGCCTGGGAAGAGAGGTTTGACATGTTCGACAACATCGCGGATTTGATCGACAAGATTCGCCTGGGAGAGGACTCCTATCTGGAGTTGAAGGAAGTCCGCTTTGCCGGTCAAAAGGTGTCAGCGCAGCATAAAGATTCTCTCGCTGATGAGCTGGCAGCCCTTGCCAACAGCCGGGGTGGTGTGTGCGTGCTCGGCGTGGACGACACCCGTGAAGTGCTCGGCATTCCTCTGGAGCGCCTGGACCTGGTAGAGGATTTCGTCCGGCAGATTTGTCTGGATAGCATTACTCCGCCGCTCGCGCCGGTGATCGAGCGTCTGAGCCTGCCCAGCACGTCAGGCGAGCCCTTGCCGGTGCTGAAGATCGATATCGCAAGCAGCCTGTTCGTGCATAAAAGTCCGAGCGGGTATCTGCACCGCGTGGGCAGCGCCAAGCGTGAAATGGCTCCGGACTATCTGGCACGTTTGTTCCAGCAACGCAGCCAGGCGCGCATCATCCGCTTCGACGAGCAGCCGGTGCCAGGCGCCACACTCGACGACCTTGTAGATGATCTGTGGCAACGTTTTGCCAGTCCGCGCGTGCAGGATACGCGCGAGGTGCTGCTGGATAAACTGGCCATGGCGCGCCCCGATGCCGACGGCGCACTTCGGCCAACCATCGCCGGCGTGCTGATGGCCAGCGCTGATCCCCGCCGCTGGCTGCCAAATGCCTTCATTCAGGCCGTGGCATACCGTGGCACCGAGGTGCTGCCGCAAGGCGACACGGCCTATCAGCTCGACGCCCAGGACATCACCGGACCGCTGGATGCCCAGGTGCTGGCGGCTTGCCACTTCGTACGCAAGAACATGCAGGTCTATGCCACCAAGAATGAGGGCCGGCACGACCTGCCGCAGTATGACATGACCGCCGTCTTCGAGGCCCTGGTCAATGCCGTTGCACACCGGGATTACTCGATCCATGGCGCCAAAATCCGCCTGCGGATGTTTGCGAACCGGCTGGAGCTGTATTCGCCGGGCGCCATCCCCAACACCATGACGGTGGAGAGCCTTCCCTACCGCCAGGCTGCGCGAAACGAAGCCATCACCAGTCTGCTGGCCAAATGTTCCGTGCCCGAGGCGGACAAAGCGATCACAGGCCGCAGCGCCATGATGGACAAGCGTGGTGAAGGGGTTCAGATCATTCTGGATCAAAGTGAACGGCTGTCCGGCAAGCGACCGGTTTACAGGCTAGTGGATGACTCCGAGCTGTTGTTGATCATCCCCGCTGCCGAGCCGCCCGCAGCAGTTGAGTGAGATTGACAGGATAAGGAAGCATCATGGCCAAGGCTGAAGCCAGCGTTGAAGAACTGGTCTCGATGATCGAGCGCGGTGAGCTGCGCTTGCCGGAAATGCAGCGGCAGTATGTCTGGCGCTCCACGCGCGTGCGCGACTTGCTCGACTCTCTGTATCGGGGCTATCCCTCAGGGGCGATTCTGCTGTGGGAAACCGATGAGGCCGTGCCCCTGCAAAGCTTTGCCGTCAGCCAAAGCAATAACCCTTATCAGAGCACCCGCCTGTTGCTCGATGGACAACAGCGTCTGACCTCGTTATCTGCCGTCATTCGTGGCGAGCCGGTGTCAGTGCGCGGTCGCCGTCGGCCCATCGATTTGCTGTTCAATCTGGAGCATCCCGACCAACTGGCCGTCGTGACCGAAGTGGATGAGAACGGCGATGACGCTGAGGTCGATGAGGAAGCCGAGCTGGGCGGCGACGAGGCCGACGCCAGCGAGGACGAACTGCTGACGCGCTTCAACAAAATGACCTTCGTGGTGGCGACCCGGAAGCTGGAGCAGTTGCCGCAGTGGGTGAAGGTATCCGAAGTCTTCAAGACCGACAGCGATGCGCCTTTCCTCAAGCGTGCGGGCATCAGTGGCTTTGATGATCCGCGTTACGAGAAATACAGTCAGCGCCTGGCCCGGCTACGCGGCATTCGCAAGTACGTGTATCGCATGGACGTGCTGGAGCGAACACTGTCCTACGACGAGGTCACGGAAATCTTCGTGCGGGTCAACTCGCTGGGTGCCAAGCTTCGCAGCTCCGATCTGGCTCTGGCGCAGATCACGGCCAAATGGCGGCACTCGCTGCAGACCTTCCTGGACTTCCAGAGTGCTTGCGCCCAGAACGGTTTCGAACTTGATCTGGGTTTGCACCTGAAAAATTTGATGGCCTTTGCCACCGGGCAATCCCGTTTTCTGACCGTCGGCAGCCTGACCCTGGACGTAATGCAGCAAGCCTGGAAAGAAGCCTGCGAGGGGATGGAATTTGCCCTCAATTTCGCACGCAGCAATCTGGGTATCGACAGCCCTGCCTTGCTGTCATCGCCCTTCTTACTGGTGGTACTTGCCTACTTTGGGCATCGCCGCGACTATGCCCTCAGCACGGAAGAGGCGCAGCAGTTGCGCTACTGGGCCTTGGCCGCCAATGCCAAAGGCCGTTTCTCGCGGGGTTCAAGTGAGACCATTCTGGATCAGGATTTGGCGACCATCCGCAATGGCGGCGGCGTCAATGAACTGATCGACCGGCTGCGTCTGCAGTTCGGCCGCCTTGACATCACGCCGGAAGAGCTGGAAGGGCGCAACCAGCGCAGTGCGCTGTTCAAGACTATGTTCCTGGCGTTTCGTGCGGCAGGCGCCAAGGATTGGCGCAGCCACCTGGCCATTGCCCTGGACCACTCAGGCAGCCAGCACCGCTTGCAGTTTCATCACATTTTCCCCAAGGCATTGCTGCGCGGCAGCTACACCCCTCGCGAGGCCGACGACATCGCCAACCTAGCTTTCATCGGCGGCAAAACCAATCGTGCGATCAGCGACAAAGCGCCTGTGACCTACCTGTTGCCGCTGGTGGCGCAGCAGGGTGCAGCACCATTCGCAGCACAGTGCATCCCTGTGGAGGAGGAACTGCTGACAGTGGATCACTACAAGGCGTTCTTGGAAGAGCGCCGTAAACGCATCGCGGTGGCACTGAATGCTTTCATCCATGCGTCCGCTTGAGCTGTCAGCGCCACCTTGTTGCCACACTGTGACCCACATGTCGCCACAATGCTGCCGCATTGTTCAACACAATGTTGCCACGCTGTTCACCACATTGACGCCACTTTGTGCACACAGTGTTGCCACCATATCTGGCACATTCCGGCCGGGACGCAGCCTGAGAGTCGCTTGTCCCCTGCACGATGAGCACATTCTTTGTGCTGGCTCGCGAGAGCACAAAGAATGTGGCCGCTGGGCTCGATTTCGTCAGAAGTCGGGCGCGGCGGCGTGGGGACAACGAATGGTCGATGCGTCCAGCCTGCACTTGTATGAAACCCCGCTGCGGCCATGCGCCGGGTTGCCGCCCTGTGCGGCTGGCGGGTGAGAGCATGCCGCACAGGGCATGCCTGCTCGGTGGTGGGAGACTAAACTGACATGGCCAACCCTCGCTCACTGGTCTACG
>DYKW01000058.1 GCA_020722405.1 Anaerolinea thermophila | reverse complement strand
ATTTTCACCACCAGACATGAAAATCTATTTTCAGATCAGATACAGAGCCGCAAAGAAAAAGCCGTTTTCAATCGTGTAGTCGGATAGTCGCGTAGTTGGGTAGTCAGGTAGGCAGCAAACAACAGCCAGATGGTCGGCGGATAGCGAGCAGTGCTCCTTGACACCTGAAGGCTGTCGCTTGCCTTCGCATTTCCGTGGCTGTGCGTTAAGGTTTTGACATTTTTGGGTTGCCCAAAATTTGAGAAGTCGACATGCTCCTTGGCACACCACCAGGGGCGAAAATGCCCTACTTTCGGAATAGATGCCTTGTTTGCGTCCAAAGTGTCCGTAGGTTCCTGAACCATCCCCCGTTTATAGCGTTTGGAATCACCTTCTGTAGGACGGGCTTTCCAGCTTGCCTGCTGGCTCGTTTCTATTGGTACCGTCAGAAGAGACATGAGACATGCCAGTAAAATGATAGCAAAGTTAGAGTTATGTAAAAAGAAAAAGTTTGTGCTTGACTTGTTGATAGATGATTCCTACAATAAAAGTGTCCCGATTGTATTGCTTTGGCAATGTCAAAAAACTTGCAAGGAGCGGGAATGTATTCCCGGATAGAGAACAGAGAGTATGGAATATAAGGATTATTACGCGATTTTAGGTGTCAACCGTGATGCTAGTGAGGCGGAAGTCAAACGTAAGTATCGTGAATTGGCAATGAAATATCACCCGGATCGCAATCCAGATGATAAACGGGCAGAAGAAAAATTCAAGGAGATTAATGAGGCATATCAAGTACTCAGCGACCCTCAAAAACGTGCTCACTATGATCGCTTAGGGCAGGCGTATGGTGATTGGCGGCGTCACCCAGACGCGGGTGGTTTCGACTGGTCACGCTGGGCAACTGGTGCACCCGGTGGCGGTGGCACGCGAGTCGAGTTTGTAGGTGATCTGAATGACTTATTTGGCACAGCCGGTGGATTTTCGGATTTCTTCCGTGCTATTTTTGGTGGAGACATGGGCGTTGGCGGTAGAAACGTCCGGTCGGCGCACCAAACCCATCAGGTGCCCGACCAACCAGTGACGATCAGTCTGGATGAGGCCATGCGTGGCGCAACGCGCACGCTGGAAATCGATGGACGTCGCTTAGAAGTTAAAATCCCCGCTGGGGCACGCAATGGCACGCGGGTGCGAGTACCCGGCGCTTTGCCTAATGACGATTTGTATTTACGCATTAAAGTCGCCGATACTCCGCAGTTTAAATTGAAAGATAGTGATGTATACTCTGAGTACGAGATTGACCTGTATACCGCTATCTTAGGTGGTGAGGTGAAAATTCCAACCCCAGGTGGAGATGTGGTGTTAACGGTAGCCCCTGGAACCCAGCCTGGTCAAACTGTGCGCTTGCGTGGACGCGGGTTGCCGGTAATGAAAAAATCATCGAAGCCTGGTGATTTGTATGTAACCCTAAAAGTGCAGCTGCCAAAGCACTTGACGCCAAAAGAACGCGAACTTTTCCAACAACTGGCTGCACTGCGCTAGTGCCCTGCTCATCAGGGTGTTGTCCGGCGTGTATCTGAGACATAGTCACCTCTTTATCAAGGAGCAAAAATCTCATTATGAACAAAGCGACCTTACGAATTGTATTGTTGATTGTCATACTAGTCTTAACTAGCATGGCTTGTAAGACTTTAACTGGCACTAACGTACCAACAATTGTCGAACAATCTACCCCTGTGGTTGGCAACGTACCCTTGCTAAATGAATCCGGTATGCAAGATTTGCTGGTTGCCCTGTACGCGAAAGTGAGCGATGGGGTGGTTTCCATTCGCGTAATCTCCGACCAAGGTGGCGCGCAGGGCAGTGGTTTTGTATATGACGACGCGGGTCACGTGATCACCAATTACCACGTGGTGGAAGGAGCGCAAAAAGTAGAGGTAGATTTCATCTCTGGTTTCAAGGCTTTTGCCGAAGTCGTTGGCACAGATCTGGATTCCGACCTGGCTGTCCTCAAAGTGGACGCGCCCGCAGATGTGCTTCACCCCATACCCCTGGGAGATTCAGACACCCTGAAGGTGGGGCAAACTGTGGTCGCCATCGGCAATCCTTTTGGCTATAGCGGCACGATGACGGTGGGAATTATTTCGGGGAAAGGACGCACCCTAGATTCGATGCGTGAGGCTAGCAGTGGCGGTTTTTTTACCACCGGGGACATCCTACAGACGGATGCGGCTATCAATCCCGGTAATTCCGGCGGGCCGCTGCTCAATTTGAATGGGGAAGTGGTTGGTATTAACCGTGCCATTCAGACCACCAACTTTACTATGGATGGCACGCCAACCAGCAGTGGTGTGGGCTTTGCCGTGGCTTCCAATATCGTGCGGCGGGTGGTGCCTGCCCTGATTTCAGATGGGAAGTACGATTACCCGTACATGGGTATTGGCGCCTTGCCGGAAATCACACTGCTTACCCAGCAAGAACTTGGCCTGCCGCAGGCCTGGGGGGTGTATGTGTCTTCCGTAACGCCCGATAGTCCGGCGGAAGCAGCCGGTGTGCAGGAAGAAGACATTATCATCGCACTGGATGATGTGGAGGTGCATGATTTTGGAGAGATGATCAGTTACTTGTTCAAGGCCAAGCAACCAGGTGATACGGTGATATTGACCGTGTTGCGTAATGGGCGTTCTCAAGAGTTGACGATGACGTTGGCGAAACGCCCTTTGACAAAGCAGTAGTGAATTTGGGAAAAACGTCTCACCGTATCAACAGCGAGAAATGTACTTTTCAGCGTGTTGCCAAAAGGAGGCAAAATTATGCTTACCAAAAATGATTTGGAAGAACTCCTGGCTTATTCGGATGAGCACCTCGTTTTGAGTGTGTATCTAAACACCGATTCCTCTGCCGGAAACGATGAAAGTGCTTTGTTACGATTGCGCGCTATGTTGCGCAATGTGGAGATGCCCAAAGACGAAGAAGCGATTTTGCACTACATGATGCGTGAGCATGATGGCAGCGGTCGCAGTGTGGTGATGTTTTCAAGTGTGGAAAATGGGTTTTGGAGGGCTTATCCCCTGGCTTTACCGGTGAAAGATCGGCTGTGGGTGCACCACCAGCCTTATATCAAGCCGTTGGCCCGCCTGCTCGACCTGTACGGCAATTACGGTGTGGTGCTGGTGGATCAACAGGGAGGGCGTTTTTTCTCTTTCCACATGAGCGAATTACTGGCCCAAGAGGGCATCCTTGGGGAGAAAATTCATCGTACTAAACGTGGTGGGGCTTCACAGGTCGCCGGTCGACGCGGGGGGAGTAGTGGACAGACAGACCATACCGGTGAACTGGCAGAGCGCAACATGCGCGATGTGGCAGAGGCTGCTGCGGCTTTCTTTGCACACTATGGTGTACGCCGGGTTTTGTTGGCCGGAACAGAAGACAACGTGGCTGCATTGCGTGCCTTGCTTCCTAAAAGGTGGCAAAGCCTAATCGTTGGTTCTTTCCCGGCGAGTATGACAGCCAGTGCAGATGAAGTGCTGACGCAGGCCATGCAAATTGCCCAGACGCAAGAACGGGCAGAAGAAACAAAACTTGTTCAGGAGGCCATTACCGCAGCCGCTAAAGGAAAACAGGGTGTGGTAGGCCTGGATCAAACCTTAGAGGTTGCTCGAAATGGGCAGGTGTACCGACTGTTGGTTAGTGAAAATTACCACGCCAGTGGTTGGGCCTGCAAAGGTTGTGGCTACACTACTACCCAGCAGATGACCAAATGCCCATTCTGCGGGCAAGATTTTGTGCAAGTGCCCGATGCCGTTGAATACGCCATTCGAAGGGTAATGCAATCCGGTGGGGAGGTAGAAGTGGTGCAAGATTCACCTGAATTGGCCGAGGCCGGCCATGTGGCCGCTTTGCTACGCTATTGAAAACCGCAACGAATACATCTTTTGTTCCCACCGATACCCCCACACCCACGGGGCAGCCCACGTGCACACCAGCCTATCCTTACGATGACCCCGGTTGGCCATGCCTCACCCCACCGTGGCCTGCGCCTTAGGGACGGGCAATTCCCCAGCATCCGTAGCATCAACCCTGCGGATGCTGGTTTGGTTTAGGGCTTGCGCCGTGTGCGTCGGTGTGCGTGGACACTTGTTCATTTTCAGTGAAACGCCATCCGTGTCGTTGGCGATAGTGGATAAAAGCGATGTTTTTGAGCATGGGGTCTTCGGCGATGGTTGTGAGGAATGCAGTACCCCCTAGCCAGCACGACCGGGGGGTGTTTCCATATGTAGTGAGGGAAATTTTCTCTCTTGCCCCCCAGCCGTTGATCCCTTTTACTGGAGTCTGGCGAAACCGGCGGATAGCCGAAATAGGTATCCTCTCAATAATTCGGGGTAGTGGTTTGCTATTTTAACGCTAAGGCGCAGAGCCGCAAAGAAAAAGCCGTTTTTAGTCGCGTAGTCGGATAGTCGTTTAGTCGGATATTCAGGACAGGTCACGGGTCACTGAAGGCTGAAGGCGGACGCCTGTCACCTGCCCTTGCGCCTTCGCGGCTAAGTCCCCAGAATGGGGATTGCGTTAAGATTTTTGGGTTACCCCGTCTTTTTGAGAAGTCACCATGAAAAATAATTTTCACCACCAGATATGAAAAGTTATTTTCAGATCAGATACCGAAATAGTCCATAGATGGCGCAGATGTATCTTCTCAATAACTTGGGGAGGGCGGCACACCGTCCCGCGAAGTACCCGCAGGGTGAAGGTTTGAGCGGCTCAACTAGGCCTTTCGAGGAAACCTTCGGGACGTTTCCCCTTCTCTTTGAGATGATACGATGGCGCAGATTTACCCTGCGGGTACGATGACACAGATTTTTAAGTCACTTTACGGCGAAAAACCATGTAATTTTGCGGTCGAATAAGAAAACGCCAGAGTCCAGTAATCTCCATACAATCTTCATATCTCCTTCCTATTTTCTTCAAAATCGCCGATTATACTGAGACAAAATCAAAGATGGCACTCATCTTTTGACGATTAAAAAGATATTCACCTTTACCAATTACCATGGAGAATATAACAATGAAACACATCAAAAACGTACTGACAACCATCGCTGTTGGCGCCCTGGCGCTGACGTTGGCAGCCTGCGGAGCAACTGCTTCGGCGGGTGATAGCGCTCCCATTAATGACACCGTTCCCGTGGTTCAGAACCAGCAGCAAAACAACCCCAGTAACACTCCTATGCAGCAAGGCGGTGGGTACGGAAACCAGGGCGCCGGTAACGGCGGAACCCTTCAGGTCCAAGGTGGCCAAACCGACATGATCACCAACCTGCCTCCCGCAGGCGAGGTGGATGACCAGGAGATCGCAGACCTCGTATACATGCGAGAGGAAGAGAAACTGGCCCGGGACGTCTACCTCACCCTGGACGAGCAATGGAACTTACAGGTCTTCACCAACATCAGCCAGTCCGAGCAGCAGCACATGGATGCAGTCGGCGCTTTGCTGGACCGCTACGGCATTGAAGATCCGGTGGGCGATAACCCGGTAGGTGTCTTCACCAACCCCGACTTGCAGGCGCTCTATGATCAACTGGTGGCGCAGGGCAGCCAGTCCCTGGCCGATGCCCTCAAGGTAGGCGCCACCATCGAGGATGTGGACATCTACGACTTGCAACGGGCTGTGAACGAAACCGGCAACGCTGACATCCAGCAGGTGTACCGCAGCCTGTTGGCCGGTTCTGAGAACCACATGCGGGCCTTCGTAGGCACGTTACAGCAGCAGACCGGTGAGTCCTACACGCCTCAGTACATCGACCAAGCCACATTCGACGCCATTATGGTGGCCAGCAACGGTCAGGGCCAGGGTCAGAACGGCCAAGGCCAGGGTCAAGGTGGTCATGGTTCGGGTGGTCAAGGCGGTCAAGGCCAAGGCGGTCATGCTCCCACCTTTACGCCTAACAATTAATTTCCCCATCTTCATCTGACATCACACACTGCCAATCGGGTTGAAAAAATGTGTTCCGACCCGATTGGCATACCTCATATCTGAAGGAGTTTACGCCATGGCACAGACTGATATGAAGCAGAAGGCTGGGGCGGAACCCGCGGTTCCGCGGCAGGTGGAACGCAACCGCATGAGAGCGGTGATGAACAACATCATCCTGCACTTGCACCCGACGCGCGTGCCTGCGCCGGCCCTTAAATTCACCTACACCTGGGGATTGGGCGGCCTCTCCACATTGCTGGTCGTCATCCTTGTCGCCACCGGCATCTTACTAATGTTTCGCTATGATGCCAGCGTGGAGCGGGCCTACACCAGCATCCAGTACCTGGAAACCCAGGTGATGTTTGGCGCGCTGTTGCGTTCGGTGCACCACTGGGCCGCTAACCTGCTCATTGTGACGGTGTTCTTGCACATGCTACGCGTCTTTTCTACCGGCAGCTATAAACAAGGACGGGCAACCAATTGGATTGTCGGCCTCCTCCTGCTGCTGCTCGTTATCAGTTTCAATTTTACCGGCTATCTGTTGCCGTGGGACCAATTGGCCTATTGGGCTATCACCGTTGCCACCAGTCTGTTAGGATACATCCCGCTGGTGGGGGGAATCATCAATCATTTTCTGTTGGGTGGAAGCGAAGTAGGTCAGGTCGCGCTGCGCAATTTTTACGCCATCCATGTCGCGCTCCTTCCTCCCCTCATTTTATTGGGGATGGCCTATCACTTCTGGCGCATCCGCAAGGATGGGGACATTTCCCAGCCCCAATGCCAGGAGAACGTTGAGAAATTCACCACGATTCCTTACCTGGTACAAATAGAACTGGCTGCCGCTGTGTTGTTGATTGTGGGGCTTTTTCTGTGGGCGATGTCCGTTCCGGCCCCGTTGGAGGCGTTGGCTAACCCCGCACATCCCCCCAACCCGGCCAAGGCGGCCTGGTATTTCCTGGGTTTGCAAGAGTTATTGCTGCACATGCACCCTCTGGCCGCACTGATGCTGCCTGCTATCCTCCTGACTGCGTTGGCATTGGTTCCTTTTGGGGAGCAGAGATCGGACGATATCGGCATCTACTTCCGCTCGCGGATCGGTAAACGCGTGGCACTTGTGGCTGCACTGCTGGGGCTGGCTCTGCCCCCCACATTGGTGCTGCTGGATGAGTTCTGGGTGGATTTCCCGACCTGGCTGCCATCGCTGCCCACCCTGATCTCCAACGGCCTGATCCCGCTGCTGTTGACGCTGGGAGGGTTGGCCGTCATCTACGGCGCTTTTCGTAAAGGACTCAAGGCGAACCGCAGTGAGGCGACTCTGGGCTTGTTTCTCTTTCTTTTCATCAGCCTCATCGTTCTCACGCTCATTGGCATCTCCTTCCGCGGCCCCAATATGGCATGGGTCTGGCCTTTCTAAGCACCCACGAGTTGCCTCTCAATTCGCACCCTTCATCATTGCACACCTTTATCAACAGGAGGTTGACCATGACAACTTCAACACGTATGGATTCCATTTCTCCAGATTCACAAATGAGTCGCCGTAATTTCCTCAAACTGGGCGCGGCTGCGCTGGGGGCGTTGGCGGTTTTGGAAATCAGCGCGGTTGGCCTGATGTTCCTTCAGCCACGCAGCCTGGAGGGCGAATTCGGGGGGGTGGTCACCGCTGGCCCGGTCAATAGTTTTCCGCCGGGCAGTATCACCGAATTCCCGGCCGGGCGTTTTTTCCTCATTCGCGCCGATGATGGCGGATTTTTGGCCGTCTATCGTCGTTGCACCCATTTGGGTTGCTCGGTGAGCTGGGATCCGGGCCTCAATCAGTTTGTGTGCCCCTGCCACGGCTCGCACTTCGACGAATTAGGCGACATATTGAATCCGCCCGCGCCCCGTGCCCTGGATACCTTCCTTGTCATCATCGAAGATGGCGTGGTCAAAGTGGACACCTCCAAACCCCGCACCCGCGAAGAATTCGAATCATCGCAACTGGTGTATACATAGGAGAACGGCATGGATACGAAATATACCCTGACTGTTTTCATTGGCCTGCTGATTCTGGTTGTGGCGTTGCCCGTATACGCCCTGCAAGAGCCGCAGCGTATGGAGAACGCACAGCAGGACCTGCGCCAACGTTTTGTGGCGGACGGCGCGGTGATGTATGTGGACAACTGCGCGCTTTGCCATGACGTCTCCGGCGAAGGCATCGGCGCTAATCCGGCCCTGAACACCGACGCTATTCGCAATGCGGATTATGATTTCCTCTACAAAACCATCGCCCGCGGCCGCTATGGCACGGCCATGACCGCATGGCATGAAGAGGATGGCGGTCCCTTCAACAGTTATCAGGTGGAGGAACTGGTCGCGTTTTTACGCTATGTGGATTGGGGACAGGTGGCGGAGATTGCGGCCCAACAGGGCGTGATTCCACCCGCCATGCCCGTGCCCGAGGTGGGCGACGATTTGCTGGCGCAGGTCACGGCACTCGGGCCCGATGGTGAAGTTTGGGCGAATGGCTTGACCACTTACGCGCAGAATTGCACCACGTGTCACGGAGTCTATGGTGAGGGCACAGACTTGGCTCCGGCTCTGAATGACGAGGACACTCGCACCACCGGCGCCAACGAGTTGGCTCGTCTCATCCGCGAAGGGGTGCCGGGAACCATGATGCCTGCCTGGAATAACAAATTGGATGATGATGCCATCGCGTCTCTGGTCGCTTTTCTGCAAAACTGGGATGTCATCAACGAGGCGGGCATTGAACTGATCCCTCCCGCACCCATCCACATCGATCCCACCAATCCCGAGGAAATGTTGGCCTTGGGAGAACGCTTATATGCCAGCACATGCGCGGCCTGTCACGGCGCAAATGGTGAGGGCGGTAGCGGGCCGGCCTTGAACAGCCTGCAGATACTGAGTCGTAACGATGATGCCGCTCTGACCAGCACCGTCATCTACGGCCCGCGGCGACCTAACAGCATCATGCCTGCCTTTGGCGATCGGCTGACCTCAGTGGAAGTGGACGCACTGGTGCAGTATCTGCGCTCATGGGAAGCCACCGCTACCTGGGTGCAGAACCCGCGCGGCACTGAGCAAGGGGGCGGCCCTCCCTGGCTGCGGGCCACGCCTGATCCAAACAATCCCATTCAGCCGGGCCAGGGCCGTGGTCCTAATGGCGGTCCCAATGCGCAATCCGAGCAGCCTGTGGGCCCGACGCTGCACTTCACGGGCCAGGTGGTCAGCATTGCCGATAACGCCCTGACCTTCATTGATGACACAGGTCAGCAACATGACGCCATGTTGGGCCCGTCCTGGTGGTGGGCGGAAAACGGCATCGAATTGCAGCCAGGTGATCCCATTGAGTTGGAAGGCTTCGAAAGCCCCGACCACATGGAGGTAAACTGGATCAAGAACCTGCGCACCGGCCGACGCATCGATCTGCGCACGCCCAGTGGCATGCCGGTGTGGGGCGGCCAGTAGCTCAATGCACCCTAGAAGGGTAAACGCGGGCGATGGCGTGTTGTCGGATGCTCTGTCGCCCGCGTTTTGTGTTATGCTCGCGTGGCATATTCTGGGGAGCGAATCTGAGCGGGAAAGAGAGAACTCAGGAGAGTTGCGGAGAAGTCGCCATGAAAAATGATTTTCACCACCAAACATGAAAATCTATTTTCAGATCAGATT
>DYKW01000001.1:18879-45951 GCA_020722405.1 Anaerolinea thermophila | reverse complement strand
TGGCGATATCGCCTATCCAACCAAACCCTACCTGAAGGGTAGCGGAAAATAGGTAACTTGTAACTAGAATCTGGCGAAAACCAGCGGATAGTCGAAATATCTTTTCCTTAATCCACAGATGGACAGTAGAGTAGATGGCATCATCAATGGTTAGACTCCAGCCTAGTACTCTGTCAAGGCTGAATTGATGGGTAGAGGCGCTTGAGTTTGATACGGGCATCTTCGGTTGTGAAACGCCAGTTGACGGTTGCACCATTGCCATTACGCCTCGTCTCCCAAGCCAGTGTTTCCTCAGCCAAGGTTAGCTTGTCGGAGATATATCGGTCAAGACATTGTTGATTAAGTACGCTGAGTTCGATCTCCGCCATGTTGAGCCAACTGCCATGCTTGGGTGTAAAGTGGAACTCCAACCGATCCAGAATACGCTTTGCCTCGGCCGGTGGAAACACCTCGTACAAGGCCGCTGGGTCATGCGTGTTCAGTTGATCTTGGACCACAGTGACCTTTTCAGCGTCAGGAAAGTGGACGTCAACCAAGTCACGCATACATTCGGCCCAGTCGGCTTTGGTGCGCCAATCGGTGACTTTGACGTGCCGCCAATTTTGCAGAGGAGCGAAGAACATAAACAAATTGACGACCCCCTCGCGACGATACTCATAATCGTAACGTTTCGGCTGGCCTGGTTCTGCCGGGAGTGGCAACCGTGTCTCGCTTACCAGTTGTTCGGGGATCTCGTCAAAACACACGATGAGATGGGTCGGCTCCGCAGCGCGTTTGTACACGTCCAACACGCCTTCTATATGGTAAACAAACTCGGCATTGGCTTGCGGCGGAATACACCATTCCTTCTTGAGCCAAGGCTTCAGTTCGTTGTCGTTCAAGACCTGTCGGACGGTTTCGTGCGAGACGCTGTCAATGTACTCTAACTCCACCAGTTGGTCAGCCAGCAAGCGCAGACTCCAGCGCGCATGTCCGTCAGGCGGCTTGCCACAAACCAGGGCAATCAGATGTGCTTCTCGCTCACCGTCGAACTTTCGGCTGTACTCGCGGACAGGGGAACGCCGATTTAGAGCAGCCTCCAACCCATCCAGCACAAAGTGCTGGCGCACCCGTTCGATGGTTGAGACACTCACATCCAATGCGTCACTGATTTGTTGATCCGACCAACCTTCACCAACCTTGAGGAGAATACGCGCATGAGTGATTTTGCGGGCGCGGTGAGTGCCAGAGTTAGTCAGATTGTGTAAGGTCTGTTGCTCCTCGGCACTCAAGGTGACGATGTATCTCTTGGCCATCCTGCCTCCTTTTTTTGGAAAGCAGGATACCACAATCAGCCTAACCCATCAAATCACGCTTGACAGAGTACTAGACTCGTTTCAGGGTTTTCCCGTTCGCGTCTCAATACATTACAGTCTACTCCCCCTCGTCAAACTGGACATGCGATTTTCCCTCATCCGGCTTTCCTGTAAGCACTCACCTCAGGCTTTCACAAAGTTCATAGTCTTGTTTGGCCTTTCGGCACAGTTTTGCTCTCAAAGGCGAAAACCCGTGTAAATCTGCGGTCAAATAAAAAACGCCGGAGTCCAGTTGCAATTTCAATACTATGTTGTGCAAGAAGATATTACACACACTTAAGAAAATATTCTTTCCTCATAAACCAATCTACACCAAAACACTCCCGTCACTTAGTCAGTATAAAATTGGGGAGTACACTTACGGTTTTCCCAGAGTACTATCTTGGGGAGAAGGGACACGATTGGAAATCGGTCGTTTTTGTTCGATTGCTGAAGGAGTGGTCATCCTATTAGGTGGAGAACATCGCGTAGATTGGGCAACTACTTATCCTTTTCCCGTCATATTCCCAGAAGCCAGAAACATTTCCGGACATCCTCGTTCTAAAGGAGATGTAATTATTGGCAATGATGTTTGGCTTGGGAAAGATGCAATGATTCTCTCTGGTGTTAATATAGGAAACGGAGCAGTTATTGCAGCGCGAAGTGTTGTTACTCGTAATATTCCTCCCTATGCCATAGCAACAGGGAATCCTGCCAAAATCATTCACTATCGTTTCACACATGAACAGATACAAGCATTGGAAATGATCCAGTGGTGGAATTGGCCACGGGAAAAAATAGTAGCATTCTTACCTTTAATGCTATCCAAGGACATAGACACATTTATCCAGACAGCACAACAAACTGAGAATGTACATTAAATTCTGGAAACGCTAAATTCACAAATCTCACCTTGACACAACCCCTCAGGCTGACTATAATACCGCTCACAGCATGCGGGCGTAGTTCAGTGGTAGAACGTCAGCTTCCCAAGCTGAATGTCGTGGGTTCGAGTCCCATCGCCCGCTTAAAGCACACTGAATTATCAGTGTGCTTTGTCTTTTTAAGCGTTGCCTCAAGAAAACGGACTAAATGACTACGCAATTTGCCGCTCTTACCTTATAATCATATGTGTGTCCCGGTGACAGCGTCATCAAAGAAATCTGACATGTTCAGGTGGTAGACGTGCTGTAATTCATCGTAACTTAGCCCCACACTTTGCAGCCAAGCCATCCAGGCCTGATACCGCCCCTGCGTCGCCAGTCTGGTACCTTCCCGTTGTACGCCATGCTCATTGCATTCTTGCCCACACACAGGGCAAAATGCATGGAACTGGCCTGTTGTAGCAGTGTGCTCTACACGCATTAAACGAAAACCACAAACATCACACACTGTATAGGTCAGAAAAGGTTGACCACGCGTAATCATAATCGAAGCATCTTAGGCTTGGTATGCAATAGCACCATCTCAGAATTTGCGTGAAACAGGTTAAACCTGCGCTGTAAACTATACCAAAAGCAAATCCAGCGTCTATTACAAATCCGTCTACGTGCCCGAAATAACCTGTAACGCTTGTGTTATGGGCATAGCAAGTATTTGTGCTAAAATTCATTCTGGAGTAAAAAGAAATGTTTGATCAAGATACCATTACCATCCTATATGTCGAAGACAACCCAGATAACCGTCTGCTCATCCGGCGCATTTTGATGGCTGAGGACTTCAATGTCGTTGAGGCCGAAAACGCACTGCAAGCATTGGAAATCATCCAAAAAGATTTTCGCCCCGATTTAATTTTGGTGGACATCAACATGCCAGACATGGACGGCTATACGCTAACCACCAAACTCAAACAGATTCCACATTTAAAAGGTGTGCCCATCGTTGCGTTAACCGCCAATGTAATGCGCGGAGACAAAGAACGCACACTAGATGCCGGATGTGATGGTTACATTCAAAAACCGATAGATGTTGACAGCCTGCCCAGGCAAATCAATACCTATCTGGGCCGCTAACTGATTTACACCAAATAAGACCATGTCAATTCCTGAATCTCCATCTCCATCTCCACAATCCTCAAAAAACGAGAACATCATCCCCAATGACGCCATTGTTCTAGTAGTTGAAGACAATGTTTCCAACTTTGTTTTGATTGCCCGTATGCTCGGTTACATGGGTATTCACTGCGAATGGAAAACGTCCGGATATGAGGTTGTCGAATACGCCGACACTTTGCCACACGTCGACTTAGTGCTCATGGATATCCGCCTCCCCTATGAAGATGGATACGGAGCACTTAAGAAAATTCGGGCATCCAAACGGCTGAAAGACACTTTAGTGGTGGCTGTCACTGCTGAAGCCAGTTTAGAACAAATTAAAAAGGCACGGGAGGCTGGTTTTGACGGGTTTATCGGAAAACCCCTCAACCCTGATCGTTTTCCAGATCAAATACGCCGCATATTAGCAGGTGAATCGGTCTGGGAAATTACCGGATAACTCCATATTCTCCATCTTCTCATAGCACACCAATCAAAAATCTCCCAAACTGATCTAAAAATAGATTTTCATGTCTGGTGGTGAAAATCATTTTTCATGGCGACTTCTTAGGATTATTCCATGTCTTCCAATCAATTCCATCAACCTTCGTCGGGCAATCCACTAAGTGACAATATTGTCCCGTCTACAGATAGTATTGATATACCGGTGACACCAGAAATTCTGGTATCTCGTCTGGGAGATTACCTCATTGAGAAAAACTTGCTGACTACCGAGCAATTGGAACAAGCATTAAATTATCAGAAAGCAAATGCGATTGCCGGCAACCCGCGCCTACTAGGGCAAATTCTCGTTGAGTTGCGTTTTATTGACCGGGCAACACTGGATCAAATCATCACAGAGCAAATTCTCAAACTACAAACTGCCCTCAAAACAACCAACAAACAACTTGAGCAACGAGTACAAGAACGCACTCGCGCCTTACAACATCGTCTGACAGAGTTTCGAACAGCCGCCGAGATTACCCGTTTGGCAACGCGCACTACCCACTTAGACGAATTGTTAAGAATCACTGTCGAGCGAGTTGTAGAGCAATTCGAATATTATTATGCCGCCATCTTCCTGCTTGATCATCAAAAGAAATTCGCTGTGCTAAGCGAGGCAACTGGAAGTGCAGGACAAGAACTCAAAGAACGCAACTATAAATTGGCCGTCGGTTCACGTTCTGTTATTGGGTGGGTTACCGTCAACAACGAACCGCACGTCGTGAGTGACACCTCCACGGATGGACTCTTTCTACAAGATGAGTTGCTACCACAGACACGCTCCGAAGCCTGTATACCACTTTCTATAGGCGAGGAAGTGTTAGGGGTATTAGATATACAAAGCACTGAGTCAGACGCATTTGATGAAGACGACATTGTTATCCTGCAAACACTAGCAGACCAAATTGCATCGGCAATTCGCAACGTACGTTTACTCGAAAATACCCGCCTCAATTTACAGGAAATAAACCTGCTTTATGAAATCAGCCATCAAATTAGCCAGATGGACGATGCGCCATCTATCCTGGAGCAAGTCACCCATGCTTTTGCACAAACATCCTTCCAATCTGCTACCCTGCTTGTTGAAAACGACCGTTTACGTCTGCATGGTATTTCCCCATCAAAGGAAAGTTACCACACTTTCGACGAACCCAAATACATTCCCTACACCCTAAGGGAAATGGAATCCGTCATCCCCAGAAATCAGCGCTATTTGCTAATTTCTAATTTTAGTGAGACGACCTTACCAGCGGTGCTGATACACGTTCCGCGTGAACTAAAATGTGAAGAAGTCGCCTATATTCCCTTATGGCGCGGAAAACACCTCGCCGCCCTTTACATCTTGGGAGCCCGCGATAATGGAATATTGACCCCCGCGGTTTTGCAACCCTACGTCAGTTTGATAGAGTTTGCCAGGGTGGCTTTGGAAAAAATCGACGCCATTCACGGCACACAAGAGCAAGTCTCTAATCTCTCGGTAATTAGTACCGTTGGTCAGGCACTGGCTACTGAAACTGACCTTAACCGCCTTTATAGTGTCACTCACCGGGAAGTCAGTCGTGTAATAGGTGATGTGGCCTTCTACATTGCCATATATTCACCCAAAACTCAAACCATACAAATCCCTTACTTGTACGAGGACGGTGAGATAGAGCAACTGGATCCTATTCCGTTAGGTGAAGGGTTAACGTCTATCGTGATTCGCGAAAAGAAGCCTTTAATGCTCGTAGAAGACACCGAACGCAAAGCCTTGGAATTAGGCGCGAAACAACACGGTAAACTTGCCAAATCCTGGCTAGGGGTGCCACTTATGGTTGGTGGCGAAGTCATTGGTGTACTAAATGTCCAGGATACCGAACACGAAAATGCCTTCAACCACGATGATCTGATGCTGTTGAATACACTGGCCCCTCAGGTAGCCATCGCCATTCGTAATGCCAGTCTCATTGCAGATGCCCGCACACAAACGGAACGCGAACGTTTACTATATGCTGCTACGGAAAAAGTTCGCGCCTCCCTTGATGTTCAAACTATCCTGGATGCAGCCTCCCAGGAACTAAGTCGTCACTTAGGAGCACGCCGCGTGTCCATTAAACTCCATTCCCCTGAAATTTCAAGCGCCTCACCGCAACCCGATTCGGCAGGCGAACTCCAGGAGGGTATCGAATGACTTTTTGGTCGCGTTTGCAAGCCTTCTTTGTCCCAGACTCCTTCCAAGATCGCTACACCCTGGAAGAAATACGAGAAGCATTGCTCATTGTCATCCTGCGTGTCTCTTGCTTGTTTGGCATGCTAGCACTCCTTACCAATTTGTCATCTATGCTCGAAAATAGAGCCTGGGGATACCTTGCCATATATGCACTGGTAGCGGCCTGGCTAATTTTCATTGCCTTTACCAAGCGCGTGCCTTATCATTTGAAGGTTGTTAGTGTCGTAGGGATATTATATGTGCTTGGCACCAGCGCCTCTTTACAATTTGCTACGGCTGGTGATGGTCGTATTTGGTTGCTCGGCATGGTGGTCGTCAGCACCCTCTTCCTAGGGCTAGGTTTTGGTCTAGTTGCAACATTATTTAGTACCATTACACTGCTTTTCATCGGCGCTTTAATGACATACCAAATTATTCCCCCTCCCGTCTTTACAAAAGTCGGGTTGCCTGGAGAGTTTACAACTTGGTTGACTACCAGTACATCCTATTTGGTAATAAGTGTTGTGTTGGTAAGCAGCATCGCGGCATTGGTAAATACACTAGGCCATACATCCAAAAAATACCAAAACACTGCGCTCGAACTAGAGGAAAAGCACCAACGGGACCTAACATATACCACACAAATGGAGCATCGTCAGGAACAATTATATATAGCAGCAGAGATATCCGCCATATTAGGACGTGCTCCCACCCTGGATTCTCTACTGACGACCGTGGTAAACCTGTTGCGCGAACGTTTCCAATTGTATTACTGTGGCGTCTTTCTAATAGACGAACAGGGACTCTATGCCATCCTATACGCAGGGACCGGAGAAGCGGGCAAAAAAATGCACATAGCCGGTCACAAACTCGCCATTGGTGGTTCGTCCATGATCGGTTGGTGTATTGCAAACCGCAAAGCGCGTATAGCCCTGGATACTGGAGTAGAAGCCATTCGTTTCAACAACCCGTTGCTACCATTGACTCGTTCTGAACTGGCACTACCGATTATGCTGGGAGACCAAGTATGGGGTGCCTTGACCATCCAATCTGAACGGCCAAATGCTTTCGATCAAACAGATATCACCATTCTGGAAAACATTGCCAACTCATTGGCAACCGCCATTAATAATGTACAGTTAGTACAACAATTACAACGCTCCCTGGAACAAGTACAACGCTTCAACCAACAATATCTAATAACTGCATGGCAACACAGAACCACCCTGGGGCAAAAATTGGAACATGAGTTGGAAAACCCGCTGGCCGCCAATGTCATCTCTGAAACTCGCACCATGCGTATTCCCTTAACGCTACGCGGTGTCACCATTGGGGAAGTTACCCTGGAAGGCGGCCAACCCTGGGATGAAAGCGATCGGGCATTTGCCCAAGCCATTGCCACGCAAACTGCTCAAGCACTAGAAAACGCGCGTTTGGTAAGCGAAACCTTACAGCAGGCTCAACGCGAACAAGTCGTAACGACCATTACCGAGCAAGTACGTGCCAGTTTGGACATGGAAACCATTCTGCGCATCAGTGCAAGCGAAATCCAACGAGCCCTGCGCTTACAGCGTGTGCGCATTCAATTACGCGAAGATACCTCAAACCAGAAAACTACCTGAGTTTACCAGGAGCAGATCCCATGCGCTTAAGTCGTAAAATCATCATTCCAACGTTACTATGGTTTGCTATTCTGCTCATCGCACTCATCATTGGTCAGAGATTGACCATTACTGTAGAGACTCGTGCCAATGAATCGCAAACACTCGACCACTTCCAGCAAATGTTTAATGATGAAATAAAAACGCAAAGCAACCTAGCCTTGGGACTGGCAAACAGCATAGCAAGCAACCCCGTTGCTGCCCAAGCATTAGCACGTAGTGATCGCTACACGCTGCTAGCCCAAACCCGTCCGGTATACCAAAGGCTGCGCACGAATTTCCCAATTGTAGAGTTTCAATTTTATCTTCCTGATGGCAGTGCTTTTCTCGCCGTCCACCGCGGCAAGCCAGAGGAAGCCACCGCCACGTCTACATCGGTTGTCAATGCCGCGATTGCCTCGCAACACAACGCTGCCGGTCCGGAAATCGGGGCGGAGGGTCTGGCCATACGCGGTGTCGCCCCTGTGTTTTTCAACGATAACTTTGTTGGCGTGGTAGAAATCGCCCTGAACATGGATATCAACACCTTGCAGAACCTAAAAGATAGGATAGGAACAGATTTTCAAATCCTGTTACTTAACGATGCCCTGATTGCCGCCAATGCACAATTCGCCGCCCACTTTGCCGGCCCTGTTCCGGCACTCAGTGGCTATGCAACCACCCTCAAGCAGCCACTACCACCGCAAACAGATTTGTCATCTTTTTACGCGAATGTCCTGGCAGGCACATCCCAAACGACTTATATTCAAACACTGGAAAGCCGCCAGGCGGTGAGGGCCGCGCCGTTACGCGATAACAACGATAGTATCATCGGCATTGTGGAAATCATCTTGGACCGTTCTGACATCATCCAAACCCAAAATCAACGTTTGGCTATCACGTTAGGGGTACTGGCATTAGCCCTCTTCTTAGGGGGTATAGGCACAGCCTATTCCGTCACCCGCACACTGGCGCCTATCGACATCTTGCGTACGGCTGCGAAAAGTATCACGGAAGGAGAACTGGAACAGCCTATTGCGCTGGAAACCAATGACGAACTTGGCCTGCTTGCCAGGGCATTCAATACCATAAGCGCCCATATTAGACAGGTGATGGACACCTTGGAACACCGCGTGGCAGAGCGCACACGAGAACTGGAAAAGCGCACTACCTACCTGCAGGCCACCGCCGAAGTTGCCCGAACTGCTGCCAGCCAAAGCGACCTTGACATCCTACTCAAACGCGTAGCACTGCTGATTCACGAGCGCTTTCATACTTATCACACCGGTATCTTTCTACTTGATGCAACGGGCGAACATGCTGTCTTGCAGGCTACCGCTGGACAATCAAGCAATGAAATTCTAACTTCAGGCATCACATTACGTGTTGGAACCGAAGGTATTGTCGGGCACGTAATCCAAACTGGTGTACCCCGCATCGCTCGCGACATTAGCGACGATCCCTTCTATAAACCCAATCTCCTTTTGCCACAAACCCGCGCGGAAATCGTCCTCCCTCTTAAAGTCGGCAATCGTATTTTGGGCGCCTTGGATATGCAAAGCACCGATCCGGAGGCTTTTGGTTCGGACGAATTACAAATTCTGCAAATCCTGGCCGACCAGATTGCTATCGCCATCGAAAATCTGCGCCTGATAGCAGAAAATCAAGCCGCACTTGAAGCCAGCCGTCGCCTATACGGTGAGGTTAGCCGCGCCGATTGGAAACGCCTGTTAGAGGCCCGCTTACTGGGTTACGAGAGCGATGCCAGCGGGCTGCACAGGTTAGATACCAGCCAGTTGCCCCCGCCAACCGCCGATGGGCTGGAGATTCCTATTCGGGTACAAGAACAAGTCATCGGCAGTATTCATGCCGAGAAAGCCCCTGGGGAATCCTGGCTACCAGAGGAACAAGAAATCCTATCTTCAATCAGCACGCAAATTGCCTACGCCTTGGAAAGCGCCCGTTTGTTCAACGACTTGCAAGAACGTGCCCACCGTGAGCAGATCATCACGCAAATCGTCAGCAGTATGCGTGAGACGTTGGATGTCGATCTCATCTTACAAAATACACTACAGGAAATAGGCGAAAATATGCCTTTTAGTGCACTGGAAATCCGGTTGGGCACCCCACCAGAGACACCCACGGAAGAAAAAGCATGAAAAAACGTCTTGTTTCCATCAGGAAAACCGTTCGACAACGACCTGCCATCGTACACATCGGTCAGGCTACCCTGGGCCTGGCGATTGTTTTTTTCATCTATAATCTGATCACGGCAGTACTTGACCCCGTTTGGCAACAGTGGACCTTCGTTGGGATCTCCGCACTCTTTTTATTGGCCTGCGTTATTGGAGTCTCCTGGATACGAGCGAATCGGTTGCGGGCCGGCGGTTGGATGCTAATCATCGGCATGTTGTTTTTGGCCACTTCGGCCGTACTGCTCTACACGGATATCGCCTTGTTAGCAGCCCTGATTGTTGCCATCTACACCTTGCTGGTTGCACCGCTCACACTGCCACGCCGCGAAGTCAATACGGCTATTGTATTCGGCTTGAATGCTGGCAGTGCGATTTACATTGCCGATTTTTTCATTACAACATCCCGTACAGCGCCCCTCTCGCCTGCTACTGCATGGGGTTTGGCCCTTATTTTGGTGCTGCTCTACGCGGCTTACCTGGTGCGGGCTTTTCCCAACCTTGACCTGCGCACCAAATATCTGCTCAGTACTTTGCTTGGGGTTGTGTTTGTCATATTAGGACTGACCACTTACTTCATCAATACCTCTACACAAAACTTGACTGCAAGCGTCCAGCAACGCCTGAGTGCTACAGCACAGGAAACAGCAAATGAAATCGATAACTTTATTGCCAGCACACTGCGTTTGGCACGCGCGGACTCCCGTTTGCCTACCATTCAGGATTTTGTTCTACAGGAAGGCAATCATACGACAGAACAACAACTGGACATAGCCACTTTGTTGGAAAATTTACGCAGTACGAACCCGGCTTTCATCCACAGTTACACGCTGGTGGACATTCACGGGAAGGTGTTGGCCAACATTCCTGCCGATGTCGAACGTAGTGCCTATATCAAAACACTGGATACATCCTACGCCTTGCGCGCACAACTCGAAGAATCTTTTGTATCACCCATAGAGACACATCCTGATGGCCGCAGCACATTGGCCTTTGTCGCACAGATAAGCGATGAGGAAAACCAACCTATCGGCACCATCATCATACGTTACAGCACAGACCTACTGCAAAGTCTAGTTAGCGAATATACCGGCGCTGGCGGCCCTGATTCTTTTGCCATCTTGCTCGACAACAACCAGATCATCCTGGCACACGGCGAAAGCCCGCAGAATCGTTTGCAGAGGCTCTCCGACATGACCGGTATCCCGGCCGCTGAACTACGCGACCTTGCCTTTCGCAATACCACTCAATTATCGCTAGATCCCAATACCACCGAGCCATACTTCATTGCGATTCACAACCTGCAATCTCGCCCCTGGCAAGTGCTATTCACCCAACCTCGCGAAGTTTTCCTGGCCCCCATACGTGTACAAGCCCGCACGGGCAGCATCATTTCTCTCGCCTTCTTGCTGGGAATTGCCGTGATCATCTTGACGTTCGCCAACTACCTGGTGCGTCCCTTGCTAGACCTTACCCAGGTTGCAGAACGAATTTCTGCCGGTGACCTTTCCGTCCGCGCGGTAGTACGCACCAAAGACGAGGTAGGCATACTTGCAAGTGCGTTCAATCAAACCGTTACACAATTGCAGACATTGCTCACCAACCTGGAATCTCAAGTGGCAGAACGCACACATCAATTAGAAATGCGTGCCGAGTTACTCCGTGCTGGCTCTGAAGTAGCCGCTGCTATAAGCAATATTCTAAGTGTAGATGCGCTTATCACGCAGGTTGTCAACTTTATCCAGACACGCTTCCAACTTTATTATGTCGGCCTTTTCCTGGTTGATGCTCACGGAGAGTGGGCAGTACTACGGGCCGGCACCGGGCTGGCAGGTGAAAAAATGTTGGCCCGTGGGCACCGCATTCAAGTAGGCAGTGGCATGATTGGATGGAGCATCTTACACGGAGAGCCACGTATCGCCCAAATTGCCGAGAGCGACGCAGTACGCTTGACTGCACCCGAACTACCAAATACCCGCTCTGAGGCCGCCTTGCCCTTACGCTCGCGCGGGCGCATTCTAGGAGCACTCACCATTCAAAGCGATAAGCCAAACGCCTTCGATGAAGACACACTGACCATCCTGCAAATTATGGCAGATCAGATTGCCGTAGCATTGGATAACGCCCGCCTATTCGAAGAACGAGAAAATGCCCTGCAGGTTGCTAAACGCAGTTTCGGCGAATTTACCCTGCAGGCCTGGCGTGACCTGGTCGGCGGACGCCCCCGCTGGGGGTACCGCTATGCGCAGGGGATTCTCTCCCCTTTAGATGATACATGGTCCCCCTTGCTCGAGCGTGCAGTGATTACAAAACAACCTGTAGCCTCCCGTGACAGACATGGCCCAATCCTGGCCGTGCCACTTTTGTTACGCGGAACACCTGTTGGTGCACTGCAATTCCACAAGACTCCAGAGGCGTTAGATTGGTCTCCCAGCGAGATTCAAATACTCCAGGAACTGAGTGAACAAATGGCGTTGGCACTGGAGAATGCCCGCCAACATCAGGAAATCCAACGACGTGCTTTTCAGGAAGGACTACGCGCCGAATTAGTCTCCCGGCTCCGTCAGCAGAACGACCTGGAGCACGTTCTAACCACCGCAGCAGATAAAATTTACACTACTTTGAACCTCGAAGAAGTGACGGTTCAATTATTTGCCCCCACAACAAACGGGAGCTCTGCGCATGAGTGAATTTCTAGCAAAAGAAACGTTTCTAATCCTGGCCGACCTCCTTGTATTGCTACCGGTCGTGCTGGGACTATACATTTTAGCGCTAGCGCCGCGTGAACGCGCCAATCAGGCCGTTGGCGGTTATGTGTTGCTGTTGGCTGCCATCAATATTGGTGAGGCGCTCGGTTTGCACGCCACTGACGTGGCAAGTGCCCTTTTGCCCTTACGCATCATCGCCACGCTATTTCCCATAATTTCTGTGGCTACGTTTTTCATCGTCATCTACCTATTCCGGCCAGACCTGTTACGCGGCAAACATCGCCGCTGGCGCATCTTACTATGGGTACTTATCAGTTTACCTGTTATCCTGATGTTGGTAGACATTGCTCTGGGACGACAAATATATTTCACGCCCCCGGCTACCTGGCAACCAGGTGTAGTGCCCAATGCTAGCGTCTTTATTGCCACCCCATTGGGCACATTGATCCGCATTACGTACACATTTGTTACCCAATCTGCAGTCCTTATTTTGTTAATCTGGCTGATATGGCGCGCCGACCTGACACCTCGGCAGCGCAACCTGGCCTGGGCGTTGCTTGGTTTACAGATTCTTAGCGGGTTGACCCATTCCTTGGCCCTAATCACACCTTGGCTCAATGTCTCGTGGGTCATGTTAATCACCTGTACTTTATACGCGCTGGTATATGTTGTTGTTGCCTACCGTCAAGAATTCATTGGGAGCACTGTGCGTCATGTCCGTATGCAACCGCTGATCAGCAGCCTTATCCTGGTTGTCGTGCTGCCCATGATTGCCTTCCTCACGCTATCGGCAAATGGCCTGGTTTACAAACTTGCCCGCATCAATGCCGACACCCATTTGCAAGACTTGGGTAATTTAACCGCTACTCAAGTGGAACAGTGGCTAAATTTCAATATAGAAGCACTACGCAAAGTAGCAGCGCAGGAGGAGATTCGCAGTCTTGACCCTGAGCGCCAAAAACCGTTGTTACGCACGATGGATCTTGCCCATGATTACATGTACCTGGTGAGCACTACCGATGTCCTGGGGCGTAATATCGCCCGCAGTGATGATGTCGCCCCAAAAGATTACAACGACCGCCTGTGGTTCCAAAACGCCCTGCGCGGCCAATCCCCATCGCTACAGGTTCTCATTGGACGCACCTCTCAGAAACCGGCATTGGTCGTCGCCACCCCCATTCGCAATGCTGCAGATAACATCATCGGGGTGGCTATGTTTGCCAGTACGCTGGACGACTTGACAAAAACGGTACTCAACACCCGCGTTGGAGAAAACGGCTATGCTTATCTGGTCGATCAAAGCGGCACTCTATTGGCACATCCCAACATGCTCGATGCCGAACTAACCCAACTCGAGGACTATTCCAGAGAAGCACCGGTTGTCACATTGCTGCAAACCCGCGAGCATACCTGGCTTACCTACACCGATGCCAACGGTATCACCTGGCGGGCTTACGTTGTTCCCCTTGAAAATGGCTGGGGACTCGTTGTTCAACAGCCAGAAAGCGAGATTCTCGCTTCTGCACAGATATTTACCAATCTATCCATCGGCGTAATGGTGCTCATCGGCATTGTGTTATTTGCCCTGGTTTGGGTCAGCATCCGCCAATTTGTTGCCCCGGTAGAATTACTGACAGCCACTGCACAGGCAATAGCCGCCGGACACTTCGAGCAACGTGCCCCTGAGGCCAGTAAAGATGAACTGGGTATCCTGGGAGGTGCCCTCAATTTGATGGCCAACCGCCTGCAAGAGGCGATTCAAGACCTGGAAAAACGCGTTGCTGAACGCACCTCAGATTTAGCGCGTCGCTCCGAGCAGTTGCAAGCCATTGCCGAAACAAACAAAGCCATTAGCACTGTGCAAACATTAGAAACATTGCTGCCACTAATTACGCAGCGTATTAGTCAGCACTTTGGCTTCTACCACGTGGGCATCTTCTTACTGGATGAACAGGGGGAATACGCCATCCTGCGGGCAGCCAATAGTACCGGCGGACAACGTATGCTCGCCCGTCGACACCGCTTGCGTGTCGGTATGCAAGGATTGGTTGGCTATGCTGCTTTTACTCGCCAGGCACGCATTGCCCGCGACGTGGGTGCGGATGCCATACATTTCGATAACCCCGATCTGCCTGACACACGTTCTGAGGCCGCCTTCCCCTTGGTTATCGGTGAGCGCGTTTTGGGTGTGCTGGACGCGCAAAGTACAAAACCCGACGCCTTCCAGGAGGATGATGTGGCAATCCTGGAATTGCTGGCAGATCAGGTCGCCGTTGCCATTGAAAATGCCCGTCTGATTGAAGAAAGTCAGCGTCTAGCAGAAGAACAACGTGCCACATTGGGACAATTCGATCGTCGTGCCTGGCAACGGCAGATGGAGATGCTGGCTTCTCCAGTGGTGCGCCGCGAGGTCACCGGTTTGCGTCTGCTGCCGGGTAACGGAGCATCTCCTGAGGGGGAGATTCCCCCAGAGGGACGCGTGGACCCCCAAAATCCCCGTTTGTTTCACATCCCCTTACGGGTGCGCGATTTAACCATCGGGAGTCTACAAGCCCGAAAACCCGACGACCAACCTCCCTGGAGTCCAAGTGAAATTACATTCTTGCAAGTATTAAGCACAGAATTAGGACAGGCACTGGATAGCGCCCGTCAGGCACAAGAAACCCGATTGAGTGCCTGGCAACAGCAAATCACCATTGAGACAGCCGCCCAATTGCGTCAAAACCTGGACCTGGAAAACATCCTGCGCACCACCGTAACCCAAATTCAGCAAGCGCTCAACTTGCCGGAAGTTCAGGTACAAATCGGCAACCTATCTGAGGTCACGCATGACAAGGCTTGAGTTTTCATCTCCCAAGGCTTACACTGCTCACCGTATTGGGCAAATATCTACCTTTTTTTCACTACTCCTTTTGGGTAGTTATGCCTGGTTATTAATCAATGGTCATACAGAATGGCAAATTTGGGGCGCATTGGTTGCGACTATTTTAAGCCTGATAGCCAGTCTATCTTGTATACAATTTAGTCTCCGAGGACGGCACGAAATTGGCATACACATTCTACTGGCAAGTATTTACCTAGCAGCCATAACGGGCAGTTTGCTATTGGAGAATCTCGGCATAGCCATTGCGATGGCGATTGTTACTATAGCCCTGGCAACCACAACCGCCACGCTACCTCAACGGCAAACAACGCCTATTTTTATTTTCTCCCTGGTAATTGCGCTCTTTACCACAGCGATGGATATCGCCAAGATTCCCTGGCGTCTGCCTATACCAGGGTTTCAGACGTATGCTTCAGCAGTTTCTATTGTAGCGACCATCATCTTTGGGTTGTTTTTGCTACGCCAGTTTTCACAATACTCGCTTACAAACAAATTGCTGCTGGGTTTTATCGGCCTGGCAGTAATTACGAGCGTGGCACAAAGCACCCTTATGCTACGCAACTTAAGGCAGGTGGTAACTAGCGGTACGCAACAGGCGCTGCTGGGTGTTGCGCAACAAGTAAGCGCGGATATCGAACTTTATTTGGGCGGTAATCTGGCAATTGTCCAAGCCGCGGCCGATGTACCACTGCTGGCTCAATACCTGCAAATGCCTAAAGGCGATCGCCCACTTACGCCTTTGGATAGCGAAGTCAATCAATTTTTACGCAACCTGCGCGCTACGGATTTGCAGAATATCTCCGGTTATATGCTACTGGATGCGGATGGTAGAGTCGTCAAAGATACGACCGGCTACATGTACCCTTATTCCGCCAATACAATCTTCGACCAACGTGATTTCTTCACGCAGCCGCGAGACACAGGCGTAACCTATATCTCCCGACCACAATTCAGCATTAAGCCCAACCCTGCTACGCCTTACTTATATTTATCGGCTCCTATTGTAAACCAACGCAACGGCGAATTTTTGGGTGTGATTGTCGCACGCTACCGGGCAGATGCCCTGCAAGCACGCATCGAAGCCTTCAACGACCGTTTGGGGGTGCACTCCTTTGCTGCACTATATGTCCCACTGGAAGACAACTATATTCACCTGGCCCACGGTACTCGCCCCGAACTGGCGCTGGCACTGCTCGGCCCAGAGGCACCTACGCACCTGGTGTCTCTCCAAAATCGCGGCTATCTCTCCCTACAATATATGCAAGTCATGAGCGTAGAATCTCCCAACTTGTTAACGGCCATCGCCAACGCAGATACAGCCTCATTCTTCACCGCCCCGGAGGGCTACGCCCCACTACCAGTAGAATCGGAGAACAATCCAGCCGGTGAAAATTACCGGGCTGTAGTATTGCCACTGGGAAGTGTCAATTGGAAGGTGGCTTACTACCAATTGGAAACGTCTTTCTCTAGCACACTCATCTCTCAAATACGAGATAATCAATTTGTAGGCTTGATTACCATCGTTCTGGCGACAATAGGCGCCATTTTGTTCACACAAGTCATCAGCCGTCCAATCAACCGCCTTGCTCAGGTGGCACAAACCTTGAGTACAGGCGATTTAACCGCACGCGCAGAAATTTCTGGCGAAGACGAAATTGGTCAGTTGGCAGAGACCTTCAACCAAATGGCCGAGCAGCTGAACACAACGCTCAGCAGTATGGAGCGACAAATTGCAGAGCGCACCGCGGCCTTCAAACGCCGCAGCGCGCAAATTCAGGCGGCTGCCGAAGTTGGGCACATTGCGAACCAGATTCGCGATCTGGATCGTCTATTGCCTCAAGTGGCCGAGTTAATCAGCAAGCGATTTGGTTTCTACCACGTCGGCATTTTCTTGCTGGATGCACGCGGCGAGTATGCTGTCTTACAAGCCAGCAACAGTCTGGGTGGTCAGCGCATGTTGGCACGTGGGCACAAACTAAAAGTTGGACAAGTTGGTATTGTCGGCTACGTTACTGCGCAACGCCAACCCCGCATTGCCCTAGACGTTGGTGAAGACGCGGTGTTTTTCAATAATCCAGACCTGCCCAATACCCGTTCCGAAATGGCCATTCCACTGATAACGGGTGAAGAAGTGTTGGGTACACTGGATGTACAAAGCACGCAGCCCAATGCTTTCAGCCAAGAAGACGTCGAAGTGATGCAATTGCTGGCCGATCAAATTGCAATCGCCATAAGTAACGCCCAACTCTTTGCCCGCAACGAAAAAGCGCTAGAAGACATCCGCCGAGCCTACGGCGAGGTGACCCAACGTGCCTGGCTCAACTTACTCACCAGCCGTCGTACACTTGCTTATGCTCAAATTCAGGATAAAACACTGCCTGTCCAACCACTGTGGGACGAAGTCAGTCAACAGGCATTACAAGAAAAACGTCCACTCGCCAGCAACGCTCCAGATGAAAACGGCCGTTTTCGTCTAACCCTGCCTGTGTACAGCAGCGGGGTGCCTCTGGGCACAATCACCGCTTTCAAAGAAGGGACTTCCTGGCTGGAAACCGAAATCGAACTATTGGACAATATCGTTCAAGAACTTGGGATAACGCTTGAAAGTTCACGCCTGTTCGAAGAAAGCCAACGCCGCGCCCAACTGGAACGTGCTAGCGCGCAAGTTGTTACCCGTCTGCGCGAAACATTGGACGTTCAAGCCATGTTGCGCACCGCGGCCGAAGAAATTCGCCGCGCATTGGAACTGCCTGAAGTGAAGGTACGCCTGACGCCACACGCTGAAGAAATTTCCGGTAATGAAAATGGAGACAGCCAGGATGTTTAAGGTCAAACGAGCATTCCTCCTACTCATTTTGCCGGGGATGTTCGCGGTCAGCGCGTGCCGCGGCACAGTGAAGGGGACGAATGCACCTTTGCAAAAGGTTCGCTTGCAACTGAACTGGACGCACGGGACAGCGTTTGCAGGTTACTACCAGGCCATCGAGCAGGAATATTATCAGGCACAGAACCTGGATGTCGAACTCGTCGAAGGCGGCCTAGCAGACAACGGATATATCGACCCAACACAAGCGCTCCAAAATGGTACCAGCGATTTCGCCATCCTGACTTTTGCGGAATACCAAAGTCTGGCGGAAAACACCGCCGCCGATGAAGCGCAACATCCAGTAGTCGTTATGGGATTGTTTCAGATTTCCCCTGTAGTGCTGTTTTCGCTCCAAGAAAGCGGCATCCAAACGCTACCGGATGTCGCCGGGCGACGTGTGGCCATTATTTCCGAGCCTTGGGGCAAGGTTGTTACCCAAGCATTGAAAAACGTTGGCCTATCCAGGCAGGATATCCAAGAAGTACATTTAGACTCTCCAGATATGACAGCCTTTTTCAAGCAACGCGTAGATGTTTGGACAGGATATGTCATCGAAGAAGTTGTGGAAGCACAAGTCAAAGGCTACCGCGTCAACTTGATTTTTCCAGCGGATTATGGCGCGAACACCTACGAGGGGTTGCTGGTCACTACCCAAGGTTACGCTGAAAGCCACCCCGAAGTGATACAAGCCATGGTACAGGCCTCTTTGCAAGGCTGGCGTCAGGCGCTGAGCGAGCCGCGCGATACCGCCAGTTTGCTGGAACGCTGGAATCCACACCATACCCGCATCTATTATGAACTGGGGCTGGATTATCTGCGCCCATTGGTAGATACCGGCAGTGTCCCTTTGGGCTGGATCGACGTCAGCCGTTGGCAACAAGCCATGGGAACCATGGGCGCCAATCTAAAGATAGATATAGACATGCGCTATGTGGAAAGCGCCTACACGCAGGAGTAGAGATACTCGATGACAACCTCTCAACCGTCCACCACAAAAATGCAGAAGCGCCTCCAACGCCGGGATTACATCCTGCAACGCGTCATGCTCTATGGCGCCATCATCTTGGGCCTCAATGTTGCCAGCTACATTCCGGCCTACCTGAACCTGCGAGCCTGGCAAATATTGGCTGACATGGGTTTTACACTGTTTGAAACCGCGTGTTCCCTTATCGCCTATCTTACCATGCAGCGGGGGAACCCACGCCGTGCCTACCCCTTTATGATCGTTGCATTGCTCGGCCTGCCGCTCACCCAATGGTTCCTTGGTTTCAACCTGAGCATTCTGGTTGCCTCAAGCCTGGCTGTACTCATCATGAGCATGGCGGTCTGGCTAGATGCCTGGTATGCCTGGATGTCTGTGAGTACGTTGTATCTGGCTTATGGCTTCTTCATCTCCATGTTATCTCCCCTTCAACCGCTTTCTCCAAATCAGATTACTTACTTAAGTGCTTCTGATTGGATCTCGGCGATTGCATTTGCAGGGTTGATGATCTATGAAGGCGCACGCATCCTACCCACCACCAGCATTCGGAATCGCTTATTGCTCATTTCCATTAACTTGGCCTTCCTCCCCGCCATCACCATCACAATTGTGTTTACGACAACAACTATCAATAATACCCGTACCCAGGTATTCAACCAGTTGTCTTCCGTAGCACAATTAAAGCGCAATCAAATCGCTCTATGGCAAAGCACACTCCAAAATTATTTACGGGCACTAAACACAGATACGACCATTCAAGAGGTATACACTACCCTGATTGCTCCCCGCATAGCGGAAGACGACAAGCAAGCAGCCTATGTCAGATTGCAACAACGCCTGAAGGACCAACTTGCAGCCAGCCAATACTTCGATGAACTATTTCTGGTGGATTTATCTGGGCAAGTGGTGGCATCCACGATGCCTCAACGCGAAAGACAAATCGTAACGACTACTACGTTTTTCACTTTGGGCTCGCTAGCACCCTCCATTCAGCCTCCCACCTACGATCTGACTACAAATGCACCTTCCATCATTTTTTCTCGTCCACTCTTGGATAAAAATGGAACAACGATTGGTCTATTGGCCGGGCGGGCAAATATCAACGTATTGAATAACATCATGCAAGAACGCACCGGCCTGGGAGAAAGCGGCGAGACGTATCTGGTCGGGTTGAATCGGGCTCTGCTTACCGAGACTCATACGCCCTTGCCATTAACCGGCAGCCGCTATGTTCGCACTGAAGGTATCAATCAAGCCATTCAATCCAAAACCGGCGGGCAAAGCCGTTACGAAAACTATGCGGGCGAACCCGTCTATGGCGTCTACAAATGGCTGCCAGACTTGCAGGTTGCACTACTAGCCGAGCAAAATGTGGCAGAAGCACAAAGCGGTGTTTTTCGTGCTTTGATCATATCCGGGGGGGTAGCGTTTGCCGCCGTATTCGTTGCCATTGTGATAGCCCTGGTGCTTACCAACAGCATTAGCCGCCCCTTACAACAGTTGGGTGAAACGGCCAGTCGCATTACCCAAGGCAACCTGGAAATCCAAGCCCAGGTAACCGGAGAAGATGAGGTTAGTCTTTTGGCACAAGCCTTCAATGCAATGACCGCTCGCCTGCGCAATACAATTTCCGGTCTGGAAGGCACGGTGGAAGAACGCACGCGTGAGATTCAACAACGCTCTCGACAATTGGAAATCGTGGTGCAAATTAGCAATATCATTGTCTCTATCCGCGACACTAATACGTTGTTAGAACGTGTTACGCATCTTATCAGTCACGAACTTGGGTTTTACCACATTGGCATCTTCTTGTTGGACGAAGATAAACAGTATGCCGTGCTACGCGCCACCAACAGCGAAGGCGGGCAGCGTATGCTGGCACGCAGCCACAAATTACGCGTCGGACAGGTGGGCATTGTGGGCTATGTCGCCGACAGGCGTCAGGCGCGCATCGCGCTGGATGTCGGGGAAGATGCAGTCTTTTTCGATAATCCCGATTTGCCAGAAACCCGCTCCGAAATTGCTTTGCCCCTAATCGCCGGACAAACGCTATTAGGGGTTCTCGATGTACAAAGTAAACAATCGAACGCCTTTACAGAAGAAGATGTGCGCATCTTACAACTACTCGCAGACCAATTGGCCGTTGCCATCGAGAATGCGGAGTTGTTTGCCCAGAGTCAACAGGCACTGGAAGAAGCCCAACGCACTTATGGCACGCTCAGCCGCGACGCCTGGCAAAAGTTATTACAAGGGGTGCTGCGCGGAGGGTACACCAGCAACAGCAGCGGCTTGCAAATCATTAAAAATCCAGAAGTCTTGCCAACTGCCGCCCACCAGGCAGTAAAAAAACATTCCTTGGCAGTGGTGGAGCAGGCAGATGGACAACACATTGCCATTCCCATCCAAATTCGCGGATTGACCATTGGTACCCTTGAAACTTTCAAGCCTCAAGAGGCTGGGCGTTGGGCTCAAGAAGAACTAGAGACCCTACAAGCCATCACAGACGAGTTGAGCCGCGCTTTGGATGGTGCCCGGCTATATACCGAAACGCAATTACGTGCTGAAAATGAGCGTCGCCTGAGCCGCATTGCCGGTGAGGTGCGTAGCAGCCTGGATATCGAAGACGTATTACAAACCGCAGTCCGCCAAATTCAAGAAGCCTTCACACTGGCCGAGGTCGAGATCCGTATGGAACACTCGGACGAGGAGTACTCGTAATGGTTCGTTTGCGTTCCCTTCTCCACCCCCCTGAATTCGAAGATCCGCAACAGCATTACGCTGCCGTCTACCTGCACTATTTGTTATTGGTTGGCATGATAGTAGATGCAGCCTTCCTGCTGGCGCTACCCACACTGCAATTTCCAAACCAGGGTTTTGTTTTAAGCAGTCTGGGAAGCATGTTAATTGTTATCTTTCTTGCATTTGGCCTATTGCATACCCGACATTTACAAAGCACCGGCCTGTTTGTGCTTTCAGCCGTATGGATCGCGCTTACCGTTTCCGCATGGGCTGAAGGCGGCATTGAAGTGCCCAACACCGCCGGTTATCTGGTTCTCATTATGATGAGCGGTATCATCTTCGGCGGTACAGGTAGTGCATTGGCATCAGGTGTAAGCGTGGTCACCACGCTGGCTATCTTGTTTGCCGAAAATAGCGGGCTGATAAGTTTTTCCCCCGAAATACTTACCCCCATCTCAGCGTGGAGCACTTACCTGGTTTTTTCCCTGCTGACAGGCAGCGGCATGTTCATCTACCATAATGGTCTGGGAAATGCTCTGAAGGAATTAAGGGAAAGCCACACCGCCCTGGAAACTCGCGAACGAGCATTAAAAGCCCTGCAAGCCGAACTAGAAGCACGTGTGGAAACTTGCACGACAGATTTGAAAAGACAAACCACCCTATTGCAAGGCATTTTGCAGGTATCGCGCGCGCTCACCACCCAAGATACCCTGGAGCAACTGTTAATTGATGCAACCGAACGCGTTCAAGCGTATTTTGAATACTATCACGTTGGTATTTATCTCCTCGATCCAGAAGGCGAATATGTGACACTACGTGCCGCAAGCGGCAGCGGCGGGCAGGAACTGATCAAAGCAGGACATCGCTTGAGGGTAGGCAGCGAGGGAATCATCGGTTTGGTGGCTCAAACTGGCCGGGCACGTATTGCCTTGGATACCCGCGCCGACCCATTTTTCATCCGTTTGCCCGAATTACCGGCTACACGCTCTGAGGCGGCTTTACCCCTGCACGTTGGAAAGCAATTGCTGGGTGTTTTGGATATCGAAAGCGACCAACCGAATGCCTTTAGCGATGAGGATATCGAGGTGCTCCAACTATTGGCAGACCAGATTGCTACCATATTAGAGAATGCCGAACTGCGCGAGGAAAGCCAGAGTGCCCTACAGCGTGCAGAAAAAGCCTATGCCCAAATCAGCACACAATCCTGGCACCAGTATCAGCGCCGCGCGCCCTGGTTTGGCTTTCTCGGCCAAGGGAAGCGGATTATCCCGTTACGAACCCTAAGCCAACTCCCCGATGAGATTAGCACGGCTATACGCGAAGGGCGGGTGTACACCGAGAACAATAGCGCGTATCTACCCGTTCGAGTCCGTGAGCACACAATCGCTCATTTACGCCTGCGCAAGAAGGAAAACAGCCCCTGGAAAGATAACGAGTTGGTCTGGATGCAAACCGTCAGCGACCAAATTGCCCAGGCATTGGAAAGCGCGCGTCTCTACCAGGAAGCACAGCAACGGGCTACTCGCGAACAACTGCTGAGCACATTCACCGCCAGAATGCGTGAAACGCTTGACCTACAAAGTGTATTGCAAACCGCGATACGGGAATTGCGCCAGGCGCTTGGTCTGGCAGAGGCCGAAGTCCGGCTAGCGCCCCCCGAGCGCGCCGCGCCTGGCAATGGAAAGGAAACCACACCTCAGGAGTGAAGTTCATCATGTTGAAACAAATGCAAACTTTTTTCGCTCCCCCCGTTTACGACGACCCGGAAACCAACCGGCAGGCGCGCTTTACTACTTACATCTTATACGTGCTGTATGTCACCGTACTGTTTGCTATTCTTTTGGCACCCTTCGGCATTACCCGCCCTCAAATCATTATTCCCATAGGGCTATTACTTCTGCTAACTGGTTTGCTTGTACGTTATTTGATCCGTCACAACCGAGTAAGGGCCGGGGGGATGCTCATCACAACGGTGGTCTGGCTAATTCTGACCTATTCCCATATTCAAAACGGCGGGCTGCGTAGCACTACCATTCCAACGTATGTGCTGGTCATTATCATTGCCAGTTTGGTGTTGCAGAGAAGGGAACGCTTATTCTTCCTCTTTGTCAGTATAGGCGTCATGATAGCCTTTGCCTGGCTAGAAGGTAATGGTATCTATACGTTTCCACCTAATGAGAATAACACTCCCTTGGGCCTGATTCTTTCTATGTCCATCACGTTAGTTGCAGCCACCGCGCTTATTCAAATCGCCATTCGCGATTTACGTAGCGCTATTGCAACGCTACAGGACAGCCAACGCCGCCTACAAGAAAGCAATCAAGACCTTCAAGCCAACCGCGCTTTGCTACAAAGCCGCTCTCAAGAGTTGGAGCGCCGCACACGTGGTCTGGAGAGCCGCACGCGCCAGTTGGAAGCCATTGCCGAGTTAACCCAGGACATCGCCGAACTCAATGACCTGGATGAAATTTTACAAAAAGCCGTACATTTGATTAGCGAGCGATTTGACTTTTATCACGTGGGCATCTTTTTGCTAAACGCCGAGGGCGACTATGCTGTACTGCGTGCTGCCAATAGCGAAGGTGGCCGTAAAATGCTCGCCCGGCAACACCGGCTCAAAGTTGGTGCACAGGGCAACGTTGGGTATGTTGCCGCAACACACCAGGCACGCGTTGCCCTAGACGTTGGCCGCGACGCGACACACTTCGACAACCCCGACCTGCCCCATACCCGCTCCGAAGTCGCACTTCCCATGGTTTCCGGCGGTGATTTACTGGGTGTACTTGATATTCAGAGTACACAACAGGGTGCTTTTCAGAGTGAAGATGTGGAAGCTCTGCAAGTTTTGGCCGGTCAGTTAGGTGTTGCCATTCGTAATGCCCGTCTTTTCCTTGAAAACCAGCAGACACTTCAGGCAGTACAACGGGCTTACGCCGAAGGCACCCGGCAAGCATGGGCACAATTTCTACACACACAAAACATACGCGGCTACCTGTGTGACGAACTGGATCTCGTCAATCCCGTAAACGAGGATTGGTCGCCCGAATTACAACAAGCGTTAGTGGAGGGGCACGCTGTGCAACCTGATGAGCACACGTTAGCCGTTCCGGTGGCCGTTCGCGGTCAAATAATCGGTGTCGTGCGGTTGCGTAAATCTAAGGATACTCCCCCTTGGAGTGCGGAGGAACGCTCACTCGTAAACGCGCTGGTTGAGCAAATGGGGCTAGCCCTTGATAGTGCCCGGTTATATACCGCTACCCAGCGTCGTGCGGAACGCGAACGGCTGACAGCAGAAATCGTCAATCGCATCCGGGCCAGCAACGATCCACAAACCATCTTGCAAACCGCAGTTCAGGAATTGCAGCGTGCATTGAACGTCCCCAAGGCGCAAGTGCTCATGCAAACCAACCAAGATCAAGAAACGCCGCCATAAAATCCAGGAGCACCTTATGACCCATATTATTGCCGTAGCAAATGAAAAAGGCGGTGTAGCCAAAACCACCACCTGCCTGGCACTCGGCGGTGCATTGGTTGAAAATGGATACGAAGTGCTCTTAGTGGATTTGGACGCTCAGGCAAACCTGACTTTAGGTATCGGGCTACAACCAACGGCCATGCGACACACCATCGCCGATGTACTTCTCAATGCCAGTACTGCTTTGAGCGCTAGCCGCGAGACCGATATTCCTGGACTAGATATCATCCCCGCCAACCAAGAGATGATTACCGCCGAGCGCTTCTTACCTATCCGGCAAAATTACCGTCATATCCTCCGCCAGGCGTTGCGTGACACGGCATTGTATGACTTCATCTTACTCGATTGCCCGCCATCCTTGGGTGCAGTTACCAGTAATGCACTCATGGCAGCCCAACACCTCATCATTCCCACGCAAGCCGAGTATTTTTCTGCTTACGCCCTGCGCAACGTTCTGCAACTGATTCGCCAAATTCAACAAAAAGGCAACAAAACTTTAGATTACCGCATTCTGATTACCATGCTAGATTTGCGCAACGGCGTTCACCGTACCATCGAGAAACAAATCCGCACCCGCTTCGGCGAAAAGGTTTATCAGACCGCCATTCAAATTGACACCAAATTACGCGAGAGTACCGTGGCTGGTGTACCGGTAACACATTTTTCTAAGGTCAGCCGCGGCGCCGAACAATACCGGGTTTTGGCTCAGGAGTTGATAACACATGTCGAAAAAGCGAAAACGATTGCGTAACCGTCTCGAAACCCTATTTACCGGCATGGAGGACGTTCCTCCCACCGGCGACCATGCTACGCCGGAAGAAACGCTGCGCGGCTGGCACTGGAAGGCCGATGCCCAGGGACACTACATCGCCTGCAGCCCACAATGCACCGATTTAACGGGTTACTCCACAGAAGAATGGCTTGGACAACCATTGACCTTCGCACTGAGCACAGAAGATGCACCACGCCTGGAAGCCGCGCTAACTGCCGGCACCTTCCCACTGGAAATTGGCGTTGAGTTGCACCATCGTGATGGACACATTATCCCGGCCATCATGACGATTACAGGCACCGCAACCGAAGGGGACACCCCGGCCGGCTATCAGGGGTTTACGCAATGCCAACAACTTGAACCCTCATTCCCGAGATTCAAAGCAAAACCGGCTGACTCCCACCCAACCGGTACCGCATCCCATCAAATTCCCCAGGGGATTTTGGTAGAACAAGATAAAATCTCACCTGCCAAAGACCCGCTCACACCCGCCGCCAGGGAAAGTCTGCAACGCAAACAAGTGGTTGCCTGGCCTTCCCAATTGCCCGAAAGGCCGGCCGCGCTGGCTGCACCGATTCAATTACAAGAGCAAGCACTGGGTGTCGTTGAATTAGTAGACGAAAATCCTGAGCGTATATGGAATGAGGATGAAACGCAACTGGTCGCCCAAGTCGTTGATCAACTCTCGCTAGCACTCGAGAACGCCACCCTATTCCAACGAGTACAGCAAAGCCTGCAAGAAACCGAGGCGCTGT
>DYKW01000001.1:0-18779 GCA_020722405.1 Anaerolinea thermophila | reverse complement strand
AACGCCACCCTATTCCAGGAAACACAGCATCGCGCCCAGGTAGAAAGCATCCTGAGCGAGATCGTTACCGAACTCAACCGCCAGGAAGACCCTAAAGAAGCCTTACCTCGAATCAAGGAAAACTTACAACGCGTTTTGCCTATCGATGTGGTCTCCCTGGCATTGGTCACGGATGCCGCCCACCTGAGCATCTATAGCATCGCCATCAAACCAGGAGACAAACATTTCGTCGAACCGGGGGCTATGCTGCCTTACGAAGGCACTGCTGTGGGTTGGGCAGTGCGCCAAGCCGAGACAATCGTAGATAACCATCTGAGCGAGGTTGAATCGCGCTATCTGGGAGATGAGCGCCTGAAGGCCCAAGGCATAGAAGCGCGCATGGTTATCCCTATAACTATCGGTCAACGCGTGCTTGGGACGCTGAACGCAGCCAGTCGTCAGGTAAATGCCTTCGGTGCTGAAGGCCAGGCCATCTTACAACAAGTCGCCAACCAAATGGCGCTGGCCCTGGAACGTCGCCGCCTGTTCGAAGAAAGCCAGCAACGCAGCGCAGAACTGGCCATCTTGAACGAGATGGGGCGCCAACTCTCCAACCTGTTGGATATCGGGCAGATTGCCGAAACAGTATACACCTACACATCACGGTTGATGCCTGCCGAAAGTTTTTTTATGGCGCTATACGATGAAGAACAGCAAATCATCAGCGTACCGATATGCTACAGTAACGGTGAGCGCGTCGATATTTCCCCTCGCCCAGCAGGAAATGGCCTGACAGATTATGTCTTGCGCACCGGTCAACCGATTTTGATCGAAGAAGATGTGCTCGCTCACATGTCAGAATATGGGCTTGACATCCCGACCATCGGTAATGAGAAGCCAGCACAATGCTGGCTGGGTGTGCCGCTATTACTTGGGCAACGCGTGCTTGGTGCCCTGGTCGTTCAAAGTATCACTACCCCTCGTCTATATGGCACCCACGAACAGGAACTACTATCTTCGATTGCCTCACAAGCGGCTGTCAACATCCAAAACGCCCGTCTCTTTGAGCAAACGACCCAAAACCTGGAAGAAACCGAAGCCCTGTACCAGGCCAGCCGGGCAATTGGTGAGTCTAACCGGATCGACGAAATTTTACAGGGCGCCGGCATTCTCGGACGTTCTCTGGGGATGGCCAGTGTTAGCCTGACGCTCATCAAAGAAACCGACGAACAAGGCATACCACTGAGCGGCGACATTTACATAATGTCGCTAACTACGGTACCGCCTCAAATGTCTCCCCCGGTTCTTGATTCGCCCATTGTCAATCGCGAAATGGCTGAGCGCATTCTGAAGGACCCCGAATTTGCGCTTGTTTATCGCGATATCAACGACCCCAACGAACGAATTCCTCAACACGTACGCGAGATATTGCGTAACGACGACTTGCGTGGATCCGCAACCCTAGGACTGAGTGCCCGCGGCGAGGCGCTGGCCTTCATTTCATTTTCCAGTCCCGTTCCTCTCACAACCTTGCCCGAACGCCACATACGGCGTATGCGTACCGTCGCCGATCAGGTAGCCACCCGCCTGGAAAACCTGCAACTCTTCGAGCGTACGCAACAAGCACTCAATGAAACCAGCACCCTGTATCAATTGAGCGCTCGTTTCAACGCGGCCGGCTCCGTCGAAGAAATTCTCGAAGTGCTAAGTATTGCTAACTTTGCTGGAGACGCCCCACAGAGTGCGCTATTGTGGCAATTCGAATTAGATCCAACCGGACAGCCCGTTGGCATGACACACACACACGCTTGGAAACGCGGTAAGCATATAGAATTGCCGTTCCAAATTGGGGACACTTTTAATTTTCAGCAACTTCCTGGAGTACAGACCCTCCTCAAGAGACCAAACACCCCTTTGCTGATTGCCGATACCTCCCAGGAAATTGGTGACACAAATATTCGTGAGATTTTACTGGCCGCAAATCTAAAGTCGGTAATCTTTCTCCCATTGGTCTTGCAAGAACACTGGATTGGCATGGTTTCAGTACTCTGGGCACAAAGCACCCACTTCACTGAACAAGACTTACAGCGCTATACATCCTTAGGTGCACAAGCCGCGATAGCCATCAATAGCCGTCTCTTGTTCGAAGAAGCACAGAAACGTGCGCAACAACTGGAATGGTTATCTCTCATTAAAGACAGTTTCTCCGTAGCCGAAGACGAGGAAAGAATGCTTTTGGTATTGAGCATGGCCTTTAATGCCGATGTGATGCCAGAACGAATAGCGCTCTTTTACCTGGAGGAGGACGAACAAGGCCTGCCCATCACCGCCCAGATGAAAGCACAATGGTCGGATGGCGTAGCCATCGCCACGCCTGAGGCTACACCCTTAGACCTGCAAGCACTTCAGGATTTCCCCCTATGGCAAGAGAATCAAGATAAGGTTATATTTTCCGCCAGGTTAGAGGAAAAGGCTCCTCTGACAGCACTCTGTAAGACATTAGTCAAAGCACAAACCGGGCAAGCCGCCGGCATCCTGCCGCTTTACAGCACCGGTCGCTGGCACGGCCTGATCGTGGCAACCTGGCCGGATATTTATACGCTAGCCGAGGAGGAGTCTTTCTACCTGAACGGGTTAGTTGAGCCACTATCCGCACTGATAGCGACCCGACGCGCCTACCTGAGAGAGCAACTTGTTCGTCAAGCCATCGAGCGCCGCAATTTACAATTACAAACCGCCGCTCAAGTCTCCCATACCGCCAGCAGTATCCTTGATCCAACTGAATTGGCCCATGGGACGGCAGCCCTCATTCGCGAGCGCTTTGATTTGTACTACGTTGGTCTGTTTTTGATCGACCGCACCGGCGAATGGACAGGTCAACCGCAGCAATGGGCTGTACTGCGTGCCGGCACCGGCGAAGCCGGGCAGCAAATGCTGGCACGTCAACATAAGTTGAAGTTGGATACCGACTCCATGATCGGGCGCTGTATCATGGAGAAACAAGCCCAAATCTGGCGTGGTGACGAGGCGGAAGACGTTGGGCGTTATGCCAACCCATTACTGCCCCGTACCCGCTCCGAAATGGCCCTCCCCCTTATCTCACGCGGCGAGATAATCGGGGCTATGACGTTCCAAAGCGAACGCCCTGGCGATTTCACCCCAGACGACATCGCCGTCCTGCAAACCATGGCCGACCAGGTGGCCAACGCGCTGGAAAATGCTCGCCTGTTCCAAGAAAGTGCCCAACGCAGTGAGGAGCTGGCCTTCATCAACCGTATCGTCAGTCAAGTATCCGCCTCGCTAGATCTAACCAATAGCCTGAAGATCGTGGCCAAAGCACTGGGTAAACGTCTCAATATGGATATTGCCATTGCACTCCGTGAGCCAGGCGATACGCACTTGACGGTACGTGCCTCTTATCTGCAAGACGATACCCATCCAGACCCGGTGGGAATTCATATTCCCATTGAGGGGAATGTTTCTACACAAGAGGTATTGAAGACTAAAAAACCGCTCATTATTCAGGATGCCCTCAACGACCCACGTATTGCCCCATTACATGAAACCACCCGAAAACATAAAGTATATGCCATTGCCATCTTCCCCATCATCCTTGGGGATGAAGTTGTCGGCACGCTGAACCTGAATATCCGTACCCCAGAGCGTACCTATCAACAAGCAGAGATTAACCTGACGCAAAGTGTTATCACGCAAATCAGTACCGCCATTCAAAATGCGCGCTTATTTTCACAACTCGAGGAAACCCTAAAAGAAACCGAGGCACTGTACACTGCCAGCGCAGAATTGAACACTGCTACCACCTACGAAGAAGTCATTGATGTACTCATAAGAAACACTCTCTTAGGTAACAATGCTCAAAATGTCAGTCTGAACCTATTCGATACTCCCTGGTTACCCGGCCGTCGTCCGCAAATGGTGATTGTCCTGGCGCGTCATTCCCAATTACCTCCCGAAGCAGTGAGCAATCGTTACATGCTGGATTCATTCCCATCCGCGGAAAAGGTCCTATTTCCCGATCGCCCTACGATCATCGAAGATGTTGCCACTCATCCTGACCTGGATGATAACGCGCGAGCCTTATATCTACAACGCTTCGAAGCCGTCAGCACAATTTTCGTCCCCTTGGTCATTGCCGGTCAATGGGTGGGATACATCAACGCAATTTATCAACAACCAACCCGTTTTCCAAAGCGTGATGTTCGCCGTTTGAGCGTGCTGGCAGGTCAGGCTGCCGTTGTGGTCAACAACCTGCAAAGCGTAGAAATCACCCGACGCCAGGCCCAAGAAGCCACGCTGTTATACCAGGCCACACAAAGTCTGGTACAGGCCAAAAGCGAGAACGAAATTTACCAGGTTGCATTACAAGCCTGCCTGGAGTTTGGCGATGTAGATATGGCTGCCATTCAACGCTTCAAGACCATTGGACAGGAAACCTTTCTCGAACAAATCGCACACCACAGCAAACCAGATATGATAACCCCGGAGGATGGCACACTCTTTCCCATCGACTTATACCCCTATAGTCAGCGTGTGGCAAAAGGAGAATCCATCATCAGTGGACACGTCGCGCAGAGTGATGGCTTCACACCCGAAGAACGCAATCTGTTGATTGAATTCGGTATTCAAGCCCTGGCAGCCTTCCCCCTGTGGGAACGTTCTGGCCCGTCAGAACGAATTCCGGGGCAGTTTCTAGTTACGTATGCTCAACCCCATACCTTTACGGAGGGCGAAATTCGTTATTACGAATCGCTCATCGTACAAACAGGCATCGCGCTAGATAGTTACCACCTACTTCAGGAAACCCAGCGTCGTGCCCGACAGCTACAAACAGCAGCAGAGGTCTCCCGCGCGGCCAGCAGCATTTTGGATACCGACGAACTGGTGCAAGAAGCAGTCAACCTGATCCAGGATCGTTTCGATTTATACTACGCCGGCCTGTTTCTGGTAGATACCACAGGAGAATGGACAAACGAACCTGAACGTTGGGCAGTACTACGCGCCGGCACTGGTGTGGCAGGCTTGCAAATGAAAGCCCGCGGCCATAAACTAGAAGTTGGTGGTGTCTCGATGATTGGGCAATGCATCGCTCATGGACAGGCGCGCGTCTCTCTTAACGTCTTGCAAGAAACCGGACGTTTCCAAAACCCATTACTGCCAGATACCCGCTCCGAATTGGCGTTGCCGCTCATGGCACGCGGTCAGGTGATTGGTGCCATTACCATTCAAAGCGAACACGAGAACGCCTTTACCCAGGAAGACATTGCCGTCTTGCAAACCATGGCCGACCAGGTCGCGATTGCCATCCAAAATGCCCGCCTGTTCAACCAGACCCGGCAAACCCTGGCCGAACAAGAAACGCTTTACCAGGCCAGTGCCGACCTAACCGCCGCACAAGATTACGCAGACATCTTACGCGTGTTACAACGCTATACCTTGCTGGGTAATTCTCCCCTGCATATTTCGCTTAATCTATTCGATCATCCCTGGGAAAAGAAAAACCCGGCTACGACACTTATCCCGTTAGTCGAATGGCACGATCAAGAACGGCTTCCCGACTTTACGTCTACACCCCAAACCTTGTCGTTGGAACTTTGGGTGCGTTCAGGGAACATCTTTAACCCAACCGAAAGCGCTGTTATCCAAGACATCGAAAGCGACCCACGCTTGAATGACGATTTGCGCCAAATTTACAAGAGTGCTTTCGAGGCCCAAAGCCTGATACTCACCCCCATAAAGGTCGGCGGCAAGTGGATTGGGCATGTGGCCGCGTTATTCCGCCACACCATAGATCCAGAACCAGCAGAAATACGGCGGTTGAACACCCTGGCGGCCCAGGCTGCCGTGGTTATTCAAAACTTGCGCAATGCCGAAGAAACCCGCGAACGCGCCCACTTGCTGGAAAGACTGGCCACTATTCAAAGCAGTCTTTCACAAGCCGGTAACGAAGACGAGATCGTCTTGGCATTGGCACAATATAGCACCCAGCAGCATCATCCAGCAGATCTGATTACACTGCGCTACATCTTTACCGACGAGCAAAACATGCCGCTCTACAGTGACTCACTAGCCCACTGGCAAGACGGGGAACTGGTTCATAGCGAAAATCGCTTCCGAGTAGATTTGAACAGCCCGGACATGATGGCCTTCTCCAAAAATGTGCGTAATGCACAGGCCATCTTCTTCGAAGACGTAACCACTGCATCTGAGGCCCCAAAGACAATACAAGCCATGGCACAGCAGGCCGGGATGCGCGGCATGGCAATGCTGATTTTGGAAAGCGGCGGCCACTGGCAAGGGATAGTGATCATCAATTGGCGCGAACCTCATACCTTCACAGAAGATGAGCGTTTCTTACTGCAAAACCTGTTGCGCCCCTTATCAGAAGTCGTCGCCCGCCGTCGAGCCTATGTGGCGCAACGGGCAGCCCGTGAAGAAAGTGAACGCCGTGCCCTACAATTACAAACCGCATCCGAAATCGCTCGTGAAACCACGGGTACACTAGCCCTTGGCGACTTGCTGGAGCACGCCATTACGCTCATTTGGCAGCGCTTCGACCTGCATCATGCCGCCGTGTACTTGATGGATGAATCTCGGTTGAATACCGTCGTCCGTGTGGCTGCCGGCACCGGCGCTCAAGAAATACTCGCCAACCAGATAAAGCATTCGGTTGGTGAGCAAACCCCTATTGGCCAGGCTGTGCTATCCGGTGAACCCCTGGCAATCAACAACCTGCCTGAACATGACACTTTCCAAGTACCAGAACATGCTTCTCAGGCACGTTCTGAATTGTGCTTGCCGCTCCGCGTGGGCAATCGCATCATTGGGGCAGTGGACCTGCTCTCCCAAAATATCGACACCTTCCAGGAAGAAGAAATTCCGGCATTGCAAATTCTGGCCGACCAACTGGCTATTGCGGTTGATAATGCCCGTTCATACGAACTGGCCAATCAACGCGCCCAGGAGATGAGCCAGTTATTTGAAATCAGCCGTACGCTTTCAAGTGCGCCGCTGGAGATTGACGAACTAGCCCACATCATTACCACCCAGTTTGCTTCGTTGCTCAATGCACCGGTTTGCACCCTCTCGCTTATCCTACGAGAATTCGATGAATACAATGAGGCATATCGTGAGGTCATGCGCATCGTCGGCACATACGTCGAAGAGGAAACTACCTTGCAGCACCCTCACCAAAAGGGCGAGGTCGCACATTTGTGGAACCACACCATCGTCAATGAGGTCATGCAAACGCTAGAGCCCATACTCATCACCCTAAACGACCCGTTGATAACATCTGAAGAACGCGCTTACATGCAAGAGCATGGCTTCCGTACCTTGCTCATCCTACCCCTGGCGGCCAAAGGGGAGGCCATGGGTACGCTGGAAATCGCCTTGCCCAACGAAGAACGACGTTATAGCCTGGCACAACTCGACCTAGCAATGACGGCTGCCACTTCCGCCGCAGTTTCCCTTGAAAACGCTCGGCTATACGAAGAACAACGTCAAACGGCCGAACGTCTCAAGGAAGTGGATACCCTCAAGACGCAATTCCTGGCAAATATGTCGCACGAACTGCGTACACCGCTCAACTCCATCATTGGCTTTTCACGCGTCATCATCAAAGGCATCGACGGGCCCGTCAACGAACTCCAGGAACAAGATTTGAGTGCCATCTACAACTCCGGACAGCACCTGCTCGGGCTAATCAACAACATTCTCGATCTCTCCAAGATTGAAGCCGGCAAGATGGAAATGGCGCAAGAAGATGTGGACATCAATCAACTGGTCAAAAGTGTCATATCAACTGCGATTGGCCTGACGAAAGACAAAAATGTAAAATTGCTGCAAGATGTAGACGAAAATCTCCCCATTATCACCGGCGACAATACCCGCATCCGGCAGGTATTGCTCAATCTGGTCTCTAACGCTGCCAAATTCACCGAACAAGGGTACATAAAAGTTATCACCAAATTACGCCAGCGTGCAGACAAAGATGGACAAGAAATTTATCTGGCTGTCGAGGATACCGGTTTGGGCGTCTCTCCAGAAGATCAAACCAAACTTTTCAAACCATTCTCGCAGGTAGATGGTTCACCTACCCGAAGAACGGGCGGCACCGGTCTGGGGCTTTCGATTTCGAAACGCTTCATTGAAATGCACGGCGGCGAAATCGGTGTGATCAGCGCAGAAGGCCGCGGCAGTACCTTCTGGTTTACCTTGCCACTCACCCAAGTTGCTGATGAGTCTACTGAAACAACTGAAGCAGAAGATGCCAGTGCTCAGACCCCAGACGAACAAGAAGAAAGCACAACGGAACAAAAAATTGTGCTTTCCATTGACGATAGTGCCCAAGTCATTAGTCTTTACCAACGCTACCTGAAAAATCATGGTTACAAAGTCGTCGGTCTTACTGACCCAGCACAGGCTGTGCAAACCGCTCGTGAACTACAACCAGACGCCATCACCCTGGACATTATGATGCCCGGCACAGATGGTTGGACTATCCTGGAAACTCTAAAGAGCGACCCTGAAACCCGCCACATTCCGGTCGTAATTTGCAGTATCGTTCAAGATGAAGAAAAAGGCTTTAGTTTAGGCGCTACGGATTACCTGGTCAAACCCATTTTGGAGGATGACCTGGTACAAGCCCTGGAACGCATTGCACAAAATAACACGCTACAACGTATCTTGATTGTAGACGATTCTGAAGAAGACCTGCGATTGATAGAACGTACAATCAAAGAGCATACCCCCTACGAAGTACTCCTAGCGCCAGGTGGACAGGCTGCCCTAAGCGTGTTACAAAATACCATACCCGATGCCATCATCCTGGATCTGTTCATGCCCGATCTAGATGGTTTCACCTTGCTAGAAACACTCCGCAGTGACCCCAATTTATCGCACTTGCCGGTCATCATCCTCACCGGCGGTGACTTGACCAATGAACAACGTGCTATGCTGCGCGAAAAAAGCCAGGCGCTAATGTATAAATCAGAACTAAAAGAAGAGGAATTTCTGAATGAATTGCAGGTACTGTTGCAACATCTACACAATAGCGACCAACCGCCACAATCGTAACCGGAAAAACATTGCTCTTCAAGCCTCGCATTCACTCAACCTGCGTTCACTCAAGAGCGAATTTTTCCGCACTGGGCGTGCTTGGGTGCGCCGAGCACTGGCTCGGCAGCAACCGCCGGACTGGGGTCCGGCGCTCCCAAGAGCCAGGCTGGAAACCGCTGTCCACACGATGGGATTCTACTCCGACAATTGGCAGGCCGCCCCAAGTTACTGAGATGATACCAAAGGAGATTGCTTCGTCGCTGCGCTCCTCGCAATGACGGGCAAAAATTGCACTACCTGAGCAGTTACCTATTCTCTTCGATACCATACCTGAAAGATCATCTGGGCGGAGATGCAAACATCGCCAATAACGTGTCGAAACGAAAGGAGTAATATTTTAATGTCTCACTTTACCGTTGAATGCATGGATTGCGGACACCGCAGTTTGTACAACCCCTTACAAACTACCTGCCCCCAATGTGGCAGCGGCTGGATGACAGCACGCTATGATTTAGAGACTTTGCGAGATGGCTTTATCGAGCGCCTACAGAAGCGCCCTTTTAACCTGTGGCGCTACCACGAAGTGCTGCCCATCCGCATCCCTAACCCCCCCTGGAGCATGGGAGATGGTGGCACACCGCTCGTGTCAGCCGTCAACCTGGGGTTAATGCTGGGAAATGAAAACATCTACATCAAGGATGAACGTCAGGGGCCGACCAACTCCTTCAAAGATCGACAAGCCGCGTTGGGCATTTCGGCCTTAAAGGAGGCCGGCATCACCGAAGCCGTGTTGGCATCCACCGGCAATGTCGCCATTGCTTTTTCTGCCTATGCCGCCCGCGCCGGCATTAAGTTATGGGCGTTTCTCACCAGTTTAGTGCCCCCCGAAAAAATGCGTGAGGTGGCGCTATATGGTACGCAGGTTGTCAAGGTCACAGCCTCGTACGACCAGGCCAAAAAGATGGCCGCAGAATTCGCCAACCAACGCGGTTTATACTATGAACGCGGCTCACGCTCTATTCCATCGATAGAAGGCATGAAAACCATTGCCTACGAACTGGCCGAGCAACTTACCCAACAACTTGGGCCGCCTGCAAGTGGTGCTCCCTGGCGCGCCCCTGACTGGTACATTCAGTCCGTCAGCGGTGGACTGGGGCCACAGGGCGTTGCTAAAGGTTTCCAAGAAATGTACGAAATGGGCTTGATAGATAAAATCCCGGCCATGGCCCACATCCAAACCGCGGGGTGCGCGCCAATGGTAAAATCCTGGGAAGCCGATCGCGTCGAACCGCTAACCATAGAATCACCACGCACCCACATTGCTACCCTGGCAACCGGCGCACCGGGACGCACATATACGTTGCTGTACCAACACGCAAAAACATACGGGGGGACATTTCTCGCCGTGAGCGATGAAGAAGCCTACCGTGCCATGCATATTGCCGCTAAAATGGAGGGTATGTCGGTGGAACCGGCTGCTGCGGTGGCATTCGCCGGCTTATTCCAACTGATCAGGCAAGGCACCATCAAGCCTACCGATATCGTTGTGCTTAACTGTACCGGTCATACCATCCCCATAGAAAGCACCGTATTGGGTGAAGGCTGGGCACGTAACCTGGTTGTATCCAGACACACTGCTGATGCCACAGTACCCAGCGGCCCAGAAGAAGGTTTGCTTTCAGCGCTCAACCGCTTGACCGCCGATCGTTACCCACGCATTGCCATTGTGGATGATACCCCCGATGCCCGCCGCCTAATCCGGCGCATCTTGCAGGCTCAAGGCGACTTCACCATCCTGGAAGCCGAGAATGGCCGGCAGGCCATCGCATTGGCACGCAACGAGCAGCCTGATCTGATGATTCTCGACCTGATGATGCCCGACATAGACGGGTTTGGCGTACTGGATGCACTCAAGAGCGATGAGCAAACCGCCGAAATTCCGGTCATCGTAGTAACGGCTAAAACCCTTACCCCGGCGGAAAAACGCCGTTTGCAAGGGCAAGTGCACTCCTTAATGCAAAAGGGAGAGTTCATGAGTGATGATTTGAGCGAAGAAATTCGCGGATTGGTAGAATAATCTACCTGTTGCTCTCTCGATTAAAAAAGGCTCTTTGGGATTTTCCGTGATGTGCCCCTACATCTGGTGGCACGCCGTAGGGCGGAATTAATTCCGCCCTACATCTGGCGGCGCGCCATGCCAATTCCTAATGAACTGGACTCTGGCGTTTTCTTATTCGACCGCAAATTTCCATGGTTTTTCGCCGGAGAGCAAGTATCTTCTCAAATTTTTGGGGCAACCCCAAAATGTTAAAACCTTAACGCAATCCCCATTCTGGGGACTTAGCCGAGAAGACGCAAAGGCAGGCGACAGGCGTCAGCGAACAGTGACCCATCCGACCACAAAATGCAAAATACCCGCCGACTACCAAACTATCGAACTACCTAACTGGGCAAAAAACCTTTCGCCCCTACCACCCAGCTACGCGACTTAAAACGTAATTTTCTTTGCGGCTCTGCATCTTAGCGTCTTGGCGTTAAAATAGCAACCCGCTTCCCGAATTTTTGAGAGGATACAATACAAATCTTCATGGCTCGAGAAGATACACAGACTCACCAAAAGAAACAACGCTCGCAAGGTTTACGCGCGGCACTGGCCTCCGCTCTTTTTTTGGGAATGGCGCCAGTCTTCGGTAAACAGGCAATTACCTTTGGCATGCCCCCGCTGACCGTCGTGGCTGTGCGCACCATTTTAGCAGCATTGCTGCTCTTTATTGTCCTTCTTATCTTTAAACGTCAATACCTCTACATCTATCCGGCCGGCCTGCTCGGTTGTGCACTGGCCGGTGGCATCAACGGGGTGGGGTCATTACTGTACTATGCCTCTCTGGGACGCATAGATGCCAGTCTGGGACAGTTATTGTATTCCATCTATCCTTTATTCGTTGCTATCTGGCTATGGCTTGACCACCAACCCCCAAGCAAACTCACCCTCGGGCGCTTGGGACTTGCCATTCCGGCTATCTACCTCTTGACACAAACGCAATCTAATCATCTGGATTGGATTGGTATTCTGATGATGTTAGGCGCCTCGGCGCTTTACGCCCTGCACTTACCGGTTAATCAACGCGTGCTGTATGATATGCCCGCCCCCACCGTCACACTATACACTTTGCTTTCGATGAGCATGGTAGTGCTATCCGCCTATCTATTTACCAGTTTTGGCAGCGTTATTCCACAACCCGCGCCCAGAGCCTGGTATGCTGTTACCGGCCTGACGTTGGTAACTTTTTTCTCTCGACTAACGCTTTTTCTGGGGGTCAAACATCTGGGGGGGTTGCAAACTGCGCTATTGGGGCTGGGTGAACTTTTAGTCGCAGTGGCCGGTGCTCATTTCCTGTTGGGTGAACGCCTGAGCACCGCACAGTGGCTAGGTGGGGGGATGCTAATGCTCAGTATCATCCTGGCAGGCATAGACCAGCCGCCGCAGCGTCCGATCAGTAATCGCGGCTGGCTGCGTTGGATCAGTCCTCCCTCACTTCCTCCTGATTTTCCCTGGCAGCCTCATTAAGCCCAACGAATTGGACGATAAAATTTGCGGCGCTGTACCTTGGCGTCGAAGAACACGGAGTTGCCAAGACGCCAAGGTCTTTCTGGTGAAGACTTTGCAACCGTCAGGTGGCGTAATTTCTACCCGTTATTGCGAGAGCAAAGTCAGACGCATCAAGCCACAGGCGACAGGCGTCAGCGAACAAGCGTCAGCATTTAGCGAACCACCCAACTACCTAACTACCCAACTACCCAACTACCTAACTACCTAACTACCTAACTAAACGACTAAACGACTTTGGTGTCCTCGTGGTAAAAAACGCTCAGACACCCCAAGTTGGGGGTATCGTTGTTAACTCACCCCTTCGAAGACATATCCCGTGCCGCGCACGTTGGCAATCCATTCGCTGCCACCAGGAAACAGCGCTAACTTACGGCGCAATCGGCTAACCAGCGGACGAAGCACCTCCGGCGCCTCCCATTCCGAAGTCTCATATCCCTGAACCATAAGCACTAGTTCGCGGTGCGTCATCACTCGGCCGCGGTTTTCCCACAAAACCTGCATTAACTTCCCCTCGGTGGGGGTCAAGGTCACTTTATCGGAACCACGCCAGACTTCTCGACGCGCGACGTCCATCATAATGCCTTTACCCAAGGAAATAACCTGGGGCTGAAGGGAGACTTCAGATTCCACACCTTCTGCATTCTTCAACTGCTTAAGAGAAGATTCAATCTGCCCAAGCAACAGGCGACGATGTTGTAACTCCGCTCGTACGGCCAGTGCATCTGCCACGCTATTGAGTACCTCTTCGCTCGAGGCCGGTTTGAGCAGGTAATCATGCGCGCCCTGTCTTAACGCCTCAATCGCCGAACCCAGCGACCCATGAGCCGTTAGCACAATAACTTGCATATCCGGATATGCCTTATTGACGGCGCGTAAGACCTCCACACCACTCAAACCCGGCATTTTCAAATCCAACAACATCACGTCGAAAGATTGTTCCTTCAATAGTTCCAGGGCCACATTACCATTCGCAGCGGTCTCTACCTGATATCCTTCCAGGCGCAAAATATCCTGCCAGGAACGCCGGGCAGTCGGCTCATCATCGACAACAAGGATCTTGACTTTCATGCCGTGACCTCCTAGAAAAATTGGAATGGCAGAAAACTATTGAGTTCGTAAGGGCAAGGTAATTTGGAAGCAGGCGCCCCAGTTTGGCCGATCCACCACTTCCAACCGGCCGCCATGGGCGGTGATGATCCCATCGCAAACCGATAGACCCAGACCGCTGCCCTGTTCTTTGGTGCTGAAAAATGGCTCGAAAATCTGAGAACGCATTTCGGGAGGAATACCCGGCCCACTATCGGCTATTTGAATAATGATGGCATCCTGATTGTACCGCGTCTCAATGCGCAACGTGCCGCCATCCGGCATGGCCTCGATGGCATTCAGTGCCAGATTGAGCAATACTTGCTGAAGTTGGTCACGTACAACCCAGGGACGCGGCAAGTCATCTTCCAAATCCAATTGCAATTCAATGTTCTGGTGTGACATCTCACTGCGCAACAACATCACTACCCGGTCAATCAGGTCGTGTAAATCGGCGGGCTTGCGCTCCACCGCATCCGGACGGTAGAAATCCAACATGCGCTGAACGGTAGTCATCAAACGCTCAAGTTCGCCCTGTGCCAGTTGTAGATACTCATCCCGTTCCTGAGGCGTGAGTTCGGTGCGCGTCGCCAAATGCAGACAATTACGCATCGCTTGCAAAGGATTGTTTACTTCGTGTGCAATGGAGGCGGTCAGACGCCCTGCCGTTGCCATTTTTTCAGCCTGCACCAACAAATTTTGCGATTCTTCTATACGGCGCACATAAGTGCGTAGTTCTTCGTATAAGTGAGCGTTTTCTAACGCGACTGCCCCTTGATGTGCCAGGATATCTAAAAATTCCACATCGGCATCGCTAAACGGCATACCATCGTCGGCACGCGTGGCCAGCAAATAGCGGCTATGTCTCTCTCCGCGGGTAAACACACAAACCGCAGCACTGTATGGCAGACTCGCGGGCACCTTGTCTCCATTCCATACCACAGTCTCGGTTACATCATCAAACAACGCAGCCACCTTCTCCGCCACCGGTGGTTGACCACGCCCATCTTCTAGCATCAAATCGGGCTCCTGACCACCATGTCCATATAAACCTACGGTATCACACGCCAAATAAGTGCAAACTGCATCCAACAACAAGGTGCGCAGTTTCGTCGGATTGGTTTCGGAGAACAATTGACGAGTAACCTCGAACAACGGGCGCAGCGTACGCAAGCGCATCGCGTCCCGTTGCCGCCGGTGAACATCTAGGGCATACTGAACGCTCTCCACCAACTCCCGGCCGTTGGCAAAGGGCTTCAGAATCAGTCCCTCTGCACCCAGATGCAGCGCGTTGATTGCCGTCTCTATGGTGCCAAAGCCGGTCATAATGACCACCGCAAGGTCGGGATGCAACTGGCGAGCAGCACGCATCAGTTCGAAGCCATCCATCCCCGGCATGCGAATATCCACCAACAGCAGGTCTGCACCCTGCCGGGAAAGCATCTCTAAAGCACGATGCGGGTTAGTGACAGCCTGCGTATGATAACCGGCACGCACCAGTAAGCGCTCACACAGATGTGCAATGCCGGGTTCATCGTCTACGATCAAAATCGAAGATTCAGCCATTTTCATCTACCGGTAGCCAGATGGTAAAACAACTGCCCTCACCGGGCGTGCTTTCCACCTCGATAAAACCACCATGTTCCTTGATAATGCCATAACTAACCGAAAGTCCCAGTCCCGTACCGCTTCCTACAGGGCGGGTGCTAAAAAACGGCTCGAAAATACGCGCCAGGTTTTCTTGAGGTATCCCCACACCATTATCTTCCACGCTTACCGTTAACCAACGCTTCCGCCGACGGCGTTTTGGTCTCGTCTGCACCGTCAACACACCACTATGCGGCATGGCTTGCAAAGCATTGTGAATCAGGTTCAATAAAACCTGCTTGATTTGATTTGGGTCGGCGAGTACCGGCTGCAAATCATCCCAAAATTGGATGCGCAATTCGACACCGCTGGTACGCACCAGGTGCTGCACCAATGTCAAAACCTCGCTAATCAGTTCGTTGATGTCGACGTGAACGCGTACATTCTCACTCGGGCGGGAAAAATTCAACAAATTGCGCACAACATTGCGCGCCCGTTTTGCTTCCCGTAATACCAACTCTAAATCAGCACGTTGTGGTAAATCATCCGGCAGTTCGTCCAATAGCAGTTCTACAAAACCGCTGGCCGTAGTCAGCGGATTATTTAATTCATGCGCAACGCCGGCAGCCATCTCACCCACTGCGGCTAATCGCGCTGAGCGTATCAACTGCTGTTCGGTGGTTTTCTGCTCGGCCATACGCTTTTGCAGTTCCTGGTACAAGCGGGCATTGCGAATAAAAACAGCCACTTGCGGCGCCAAAAGTTCCAGCAAGCGCACGTCATCGCTCCGGAAGGCGCGCCCATCTTTATCGTCACTGACCGTCAACACACCGATGATCTGCCCCTTGATTTTCAAAGGCACCGCAGCCACAGCACAAAAAGGCTCTGGTTGCGAAGCATCTTCTCGTCCATCCCAGGCATTATAATCCAAAATTGCCATTGGCTCACCCAGCGCTGCCACTCGTCCAATGATACCGGCCATCAAGGGGATTTCTCGTCCCGTGTAATCTTGCCAGGGATTTTCTGAAACCACAATGCGCACCTTGCTATCTTCTGGTTCCAGCAACCCAAGTTCGGCACCACGCGCATCCACCAACAAACGTACACGATGCACCACACGGCGCAGCAATACTTCCAGGTCCATCTCGCCTGCCATATCCAGCGCCGTCTCACGTACCGCCTGTAACTGGCGTACGCTGGTTTGCAATTGCTGATAACGTTGTGCATTCACCATCACACTGGAGAGCACGCCCGCCAGGGCCTGCAATGCAATCAAATCATTCGGGAAAAACACTTGCGCAACGCGTTCAACGTACACCGCCCCAAAAATTCGTTCACCATCCGAAAGGGGCACAATCATAGCCGCCGCCTGAGGCAAAGGCTGCAAAGGCAAATCGTGGGGCTCATCGTCCAACCGAGATACTCGTGAACTACGCCCCTGTATCAAAGTCCTATGGAACAGGCCACGTCCCACAGGAAAGCGCGCCCCGCGTAAGCCGGCATCTACATCCAAACCGGCCAACCCCAATACCATGAACGAATCGCTACTGGCAGAAGCAGAGACCACCAACGCCCGATCGAAGGCGAAATGCTCGGTCATCAAGGTGGCTGCTTGTTGCGCAATTTCATCTACCGACGTCAAGCCGACGATGCGCTCCACAATCGTATGAATCAATGTCAAATTCTCGGCACGTTGTCGGGTTTCGGCATTCAAGCGCACATTTTCTAGTAGACCGGTCAGGTGACCGGCCAACGTCAGCATGTTCTGTTCTTCCAGGCGAGAAAAGGAGTGCCCACGCGCCCGTCCCAGGTGGATTAAGCCGACAAATTGTTGCCGGTAAACGAGCGGTATCACTAGCGAGACATGCACCGGTGCGGTCATCCAGGGGAAAGAATAACCTTCGGGGTTCGCCTCCACCCTCCAGGGTCGGTACTGCTTCTCCAGGTTCGCCGGCACCCCCAAGGGGTCCAGGGAATCCACCCGACGCCATGAGGGGTCCCGGCTCCCCATAGCATACCACTCCCCATAGAGTTTCATCAACAAGGCAACCTGCGTTCCATCCAGTGTGCGTTCCAGACGTTGCAACACGCGCCGCGCCACCTTTTCCAGGTGCGATTCTCCGCCGGTGGCAGTAGAAAGTTCGTTCACCAAGGCCAACTGCTGCAGTTGACGGGTTGCCTCATCGAAAAGGATGGCACTTTCCACCTGGTAGGCAATCTGAGAAGCCCTCTCTACCAAAGCGGGCAGGGTTTCCTCTTCGAAAGTGCTCCCCGGGGCTGCCGCAAACACTGCAACCCCCAATACCCGTTGTCCCAAGGCAATTGGGATGCCCAACCATACCCGCTTGGCATCTTCCATCAGCACAGGGTCAGCAAGCGGCAATTTATCATTGGGCGTAGGCCATCCATGCCAGCGCAATCCCTGTGGGCGAGATGCCAAGCGGCGCCACACCGAACTGGATTGCAAGGGAATCATGTGACCAACCCAGACTTCCGGAAATTGCCATACGGTGCGCACTTCGAAATAACGTGCTATCCGCAAGGCTACAAAAGCAGCCTCGCAAGATACCGTTTCCAAAAAGGAAACCAGCACCCGCTGCAAAACAGCATTCAAATCGTAGGGGGGCACAAATGGCGCAGGATGAACTTGCATTGGCAACTTTGGCGGTTGCAAAGCCAACACCTGCCAAAAACGGCGTCCCTGTTCTGTCAGATCATCGGCACCCACCAACAACACATCTGCCGTATCTGCTGAGGGGTAAAGGTAAACTCGCGTGCAACCTAATTCCTCTGCCATTGCCCCCAAACGCCGGTGGCGCATACGCCTATGCGGTAGCGCGCCCGCAAGCCAATGCTGCCAGGAATCCTCGCGCAATAAATCAGAAAGGGCTTGTTTCCGCTTTTTAGAAAGCCTTTCCCCTGCCCCCAAAACCCAACCATCGGTTTCCCGTCTGAGCCATACAGCCCAGCGAGCACCGGTCAGTCGAAGGGTTCGTTCAATCTGTTGCGTAATCACAAAAATTAAAAACTCGCGAGAGAAAAAATCTGTGGCATCACCAATGGGGTAATTATAAACGGATTTCCAGTTTTCTGGTCGTTTCTTGAGAAATTTGTAATCATCAAAGGTATCTGTTTACCGCAGAGCCCGCGGAGAACGCAGAGAATCTGGAAAGTCATTCACCACCCGGCGAATGCCATTCTTCGGGCAGAACCCTGACATTACTCCGCTGCGCTTCGTTCGCAATGACATGCACTAGCGTTTCTTTCGGCTTGAGCAGCGCCAGCCGCGCTGTGGGTTTACTTGCAATGATAGGCGCCAGGCGCCGGCAGTCAGGCTACCCAACTATCGTATCATCTCAAAAAGAAGGGGAAACGTCCCGAAGGCTTCTTCAAAAAACCTGATTGTGCCGCTCAAACCTTCACCCTGCGGGTACTTCGC
>DYKW01000057.1 GCA_020722405.1 Anaerolinea thermophila | reverse complement strand
CACTGGCTGCCGATTGAAGCGATTGCATGTCTGGTGGGCGCGCCGACCTGGTTGGCAGTAGCGGCCTCCTCGCTGGCGGCCCAGTACCTCATTCACGCGTTATAACGCTCCCAGGCTGCTATTTTGTGCTGCTCAAAAGGGACTGACAGTGCTGTCGGTCTCTTTTTGCTTTCATTACAGTTTTGATAGTTGAATCACGCGCCAAAAAGGTATATACTGATTTAATCGTTTACGTAAACGATTAAATTTTAGTTTTAGGTTTCCAAAGGCTTCTATGGCCACCATAAAAGAAGTTGCGGCTCGGGCAGATGTTTCTTCGGCTACGGTGTCGCACGTGATTAATCACACCCGCTATGTCTCAGAAACGGTACGTGAGCAGGTGGAGCGGGCGATGCGTGACTTGGGCTACCGGCCCAATGCTCTGGCACGTTCTTTGCGCAGTGGCGAGACGCACACGCTCGGTTTGATTCTCCCTGATAGCGCCAACCCGTTTTTCGCTGAATTTGGACACGCGATTGAGACGGCGGCTTTTGAGCGCGGGTATAGCATTATTTTGTGCAACACTGAAAATGACCTGGAAAAAGAGCGGGTGTATACCGAGGTGCTTGAAAATAAACAGGTGGACGGCATGGTTTTTGTGGCGTCTGGCGAAAATCGCGCCGCCCTTTCCTTGATTACGCAAAAGGGCTTGCCGCTGGTGGTTGTAGACCGCGATATGGGCAACCTCGAACTCGATACCGTTATTACCGATAACTATCAGGGCGGATTTGTCGCCACACAACACCTGCTCTCGTTGGGACATCGTCTGATTGCTTGCATCACCGGGCCTTCACACCTCACCCCTAGCGCCGAGCGTGTTACGGGGTATCGCGCTGCGCTCCTACAGGCCAACATCCCGGTGGATGAAACCCTCATCTTGCGCGGTGATTTCCACGCTTCATCCGGGTATGCCAATGGGCTGCAGTTGCTCCAGCGCCTCCCCCGTCCACAAGCTATCTTTGCCTGTAATGACATGATGGCGATCGGCGTCATTCGGGCAGCCTCCCAGCTTGGCCTGCGTATTCCGCAAGATATTTCTGTGGTTGGTTTTGATAATATTGAACTGGGCGCTTATATCACCCCGCCTCTCACCAGCGTTGCCCAGCCCAAACCAGCGATTGGACAATTGGCAATCAACCTGCTTTTAGACCGTATCCAAAACCCGGCCCTGCCTCGGCGCCGAAACGTGCTGCCCGTTCAACTTGTATTGCGTGAAAGCACTGGGAGGAGCCTGTGAGCGGAAATATTCTTGTGGTTGGCAGCTTGAATATGGACCTTGTTGTCCGTGCCCCGCGCCTTCCGCATGTTGGCGAGACGATTCTCGGCGGGCAGTTTGCTACCATCCCTGGCGGGAAAGGCGCTAACCAGGCAGTTGCCGCCGCGCGGATGGGCGCCCGCGTCTCTTTGATTGGTTGTGTTGGCTCAGACGGTTTTGGAGAAGACCTGCGCAGGCTTGCCGCCCAGGATGGAATTGATACGACCTGTGTTTTTACGCAATCACAACAGCCCACCGGCATTGCTCTTATTACTGTAGATGATGAAGGCCACAATACCATTGTGGTTGCTTCGGGGGCCAATTTTTCACTTTTACCGGGCCATTTGCATCAAGCTCAGGCGGCTTTTTCGCAAGCGGATGTTCTCGTTCTCCAGTTGGAAAGCCCGTTAGAGACTGTTCGTGAAGCAATTTCGTTGGCTGTGAAAAATCGGGTACGGGTGGCCCTGAATCCGGCCCCAGCCCAACTGCTGGATGCGGAGATTCTTTCGCAGGTAGATTATCTCATCCCCAATGAGGGCGAGGCCCTTCAAATCGCTGGAGCGCCGACCCTTGAGTTGGCAATTGAGAAATTGCTTGCCCTGGGTGTGCGCAACCTGCTGATTACGTTAGGGGAAAAGGGCGTTTTAGTCGTTTCGGCAGAGACGCGTATTCATATCCCGGCCTACCCTGTCCGGGCAGTGGATACTGTGGCCGCAGGCGATGCCTTTGTGGGCGCTTTTGCCGCTACTCTGGCAGAAGGATTTTCGCCCGAAGCCGCCGCCCGTTTTGGCAATGCCGCCGCCGCCCTGGCGGTTACGCGCCCTGGCGCACAACCCTCTCTGCCTATGCGCGTGGAAGTGGATGAATTTCTTGGAGGACAGAAATGAAAAAAACGACACTCCTGAATGCCGAACTTTCTTATACCATCGCCACTTTGGGACACATGGATATGCTTGCCGTTGCCGATGCGGGCTTGCCCATTCCGCCAGAAACCGAGCGCATTGACCTGGCGCTCACAAAGGGGGTTCCCGGCGCGGTAGAGACCCTGCGCGTCATTCTGGATGAAATGAAGGCGGAAAGGGCGATTTTGGCCGAAGAAGTTAAGGTGCGTAACCCGCAGTTTTTAGAGGCCGTACAAGCGCTTTTGCCGGACGTTCCGCTTGAATTTGTGCCGCATACACGTTTCAAAGAACTTACTGCCGAGGCCCGCGCAGTGGTGCGAACCGGCGAATTTTCTCCCTACGCCAACATTCTGTTGATTTCTGGTGTGGTTTTCTAACATGACGACCCCTGTTGGGCCATCTCGTCTTATGAAACTCAACTGGAGCCTGTTTTTACAGCGCTTTGGGTTGGCGCTTGTCTATGTTGCGCTGGCAGTGGCGCTTTCCCTGCTCTCAAACCGCTTCTTAACTTTATCCAACCAGGTGAATATTTTTCGCCAGGCGACCATTAACGGCATCGTGGCCGTTGGCATGACACTGGTCATTCTCACCGCCGGGATTGACCTTTCGGTTGGTTCCATTTTGGCACTCTCGGCAGTGGTAACTGCTGATTTGCTCAAACAGGGCGTTCCGGTTCCGTTTGGAGTTTTAGTGGCGCTTGCCCTGGGCGCGCTGATGGGCATGGTCAACGGCCTCATCATCACGCGTGGCAAAATTCCGCCCTTCATTGCTACGCTCGGCATGTTGACTGTTGGACGCGGCCTGACGTTGATGTATACGCAAGGAAAACCTTTTACGGGTTTGCCAGAAGCATTTCGCTGGCTGGGCACTTCTTCGGTGATGGGTATTCCCATGCCAATTATCCTGGCGGCGCTGGTCTTTGCTGTTACGGCAATTGTCTTGCGGCGCACCCGTTTTGGTGAATATGTTTATCTGATTGGCGATAATCCCACTGCCGCTCACATGGCGGGCATTAACACCCGGCAAATTATTGTGCTGGTATACATGATTTCTGGCCTTTGCGCGGCCCTGGCCGGGTTGATTTTGATCGCCCGGCTGGATTCGGCTCAACCAGTGATTGGTTCTGGCTACGAATTTAGTGCCATTGCCGCGGTTGTGGTCGGTGGAACCAGTTTTTCGGGCGGCGAAGGTACCTTGTTCGGCACCCTGTTGGGTACTCTTCTGATAGAAACGCTTGGCAATGGACTCAACTTGCTTAACGTTTCTCCGCTTTGGGAGCAGGTTGTAAAGGGTGTGGTGATTGCCCTGGCGCTGTTGTTTTATCAGGCGCTTAACCCTTCTAAAAAATAATCCGTTGTGCGTCAAGAAGTCTTTTGAGTGTCTTGCTATAAGAAAGGAGAGAATGAGAAAAACTAATCCACTGTCCCAATCTCTTGTAAAAAATATTCACCTTATTCACCCATCTATTCATTTCAAGGAGTTGAAGATGAAACGCTTGCCTTTCCTGTTTAGCCTGCTGATGATTGCCGCGGTTTTGCTTTCTGCTTGCGGCAGCGCAGCTACCCAACCGCCGCCCCCGGCCCCAAAAACCATTGGCCTGGTGCTTTCCACGCTCAACAATCCCTTCTTTGTTACTCTGCGTGACGGCGCCCAGAAGGCTGCCGATGCCGCCGGTGTTAATCTTGTGATTGTAGATGCTCAGGATGACTCGGCTAAAATGGTTGCCGGGATTGAAGACCTGATTACCAAAAAAGTAGATGCTCTGCTCATCAACCCCACCGACTCAGACGCGGTGGTGCCTGCCATCCAGAAAGCCAACGCTGCCAAGATCTTGGTCTTTACCGTAGACCGTGGCGCAAATGGCGGTGAAGTGGTGGCGCATGTGGCCTCTGACAATGTCGCCGGTGGCAAGATGGCCGCTGAATTTTTGTGCAAAGCCATTGGCGGCAAAGGGAATGTGGTCGAACTGCAAGGAATTGCTGGAACTTCTGCCGCCCGCGACCGCGGCCAGGGTTTTGATGACTATATGGCTGCCAACTGCAAGGACGCCAAAATTGTCGCCCAGCAAACCGCCAACTTCAACCGCGATGAAGGCTTGAGCGTGTTTGAGAACATCCTGCAGGCCCAGCCCGATATTGCCGCTGTCTTTGCTCACAACGATGAGATGATTCTCGGCGCACTCCAGGCCGCCGATGCCGCCAAACGCACCGGAATTATCTTCGTCGGCTTCGATGCTGTGGATGATGCTGTGCAAGCCGTCAAAGACGGCAAGCTGGCCGCCACTGTTGCCCAGCAGCCCGCCGAAATTGGCCGTCTGGGTGTGGAAGCCGCAGTTAAGGTCTTGAACGGTGGAAGTGTCAGCAAAGACATTCCCGTGCCGCTCTCTCTTGTCACCGCCGAATCTCTTGGCGTTACACCTCCTCAGCCCGAAGCGAAAACCTTCACCCTGGGCCTGGTGCTTTCTACGCTTAACAATCCCTTCTTTGTTACCCTGCGTGACGGCGCCCAGAAGGCCGCCGATGCCGCCGGGGCAAAGCTCATTGTGGTAGATGCTCAGGATGACTCGGCCAAGATGGTTGCCGGGATTGAAGACCTGATTACCAAAAAAGTAGACGCCCTGCTCATCAACCCCACCGACTCAGACGCGGTGGTGCCTGCCATCCAGAAAGCCAACGCTGCCAAGATCTTGGTCTTTACCGTAGACCGTGGCGCAAATGGCGGTGAAGTGGTGGCGCATGTGGCCTCTGACAATGTCGCCGGTGGCAAGATGGCCGCTGAATTTTTGTGCAAAGCCATTGGCGGCAAAGGGAATGTGGTCGAACTGCAAGGAATTGCTGGAACTTCTGCCGCCCGCGACCGCGGCCAGGGTTTTGATGACTATATGGCTGCCAACTGCAAGGACGCCAAAATTGTCGCCCAGCAAACCGCCAACTTCAACCGCGATGAAGGCTTGAGCGTGTTTGAGAACATCCTGCAGGCCCAGCCCGATATTGCCGCTGTCTTTGCTCACAACGATGAGATGATTCTCGGCGCACTCCAGGCCGCCGATGCCGCCAAACGCACCGGAATTATCTTCGTCGGCTTCGATGCTGTGGATGATGCTGTGCAAGCCGTCAAAGACGGCAAGCTGGCCGCCACTGTTGCCCAGCAGCCCGCCGAAATTGGCCGCCTGGGTGTGGAAGCCGCCCTCAAATATTTGAGCGGTGGAGCGGTTGATAAAAATATCCCCGTGCCGCTCTCACTTGTTACCAAGTAACTCTTCTTAATCTCTCTGCCCCCCGGCGGATGAAGCCGGGGGGATCCCACTAAAATTATGGCTATTCCTCGGCTACAACTGGTACATATCGTCAAGTCTTTCCCTGGTGTGCAGGCTGTTCAGGACGTCTCCATCGAGGCTTACCCGGGAGAAATTCTAGCCCTGGCTGGTGAAAACGGCGCGGGCAAAAGCACGCTTATGAATATCTTGAGCGGGTCGTTGTTGGCCGATTCTGGACGAATTTGGCTGGATGGTGAAGAAGTTGATATTTCTTCGCCGCGCCGCGCACAAGAGTTGGGCATCGCCATGATTCACCAGGAACTGGCGCTCATCCCACAGATGACGGTAGCGCAGAATATCTTTCTGGGACGTGAGCCGCGTTTTGCCTCCGGTCTGCTTGTAGATTCAAGAAAATTGTTACAGCAAGCCCAGGCGCTGCTCGACCCGTTGCAGTTGGATTTCTCTGCCTCGGCCCTGGTTTCTGACCTTTCGATTGCCCAGCGGCAGATGGTGGAAATTGCCAAAGCGCTTTCTTTCCAGGCCCGCGTCATTATCCTCGATGAGCCTACCAGCGCCCTGAGTGAACGCGAATCTGATATTTTATTTGCGCTGATGCGTTCACTGCGCGAAAAAGGCGTGACCCTCATCTATATTTCGCACCGCATGGAAGAAATTTTCAATCTTTCAGACCGGACAGCCGTTATGCGCGATGGGCAGATGGTGGATATTGCCCCTACGCAAGCCCTGACACCGCAAATGGTGGTGCAAAAAATGGTTGGACGCGAGTTAAAAGATTTCTTCCCTAAAACCGAGGCGCAAATCGGAGAGATTTTGCTCGATGTGCGCGGCCTGCGCAGTGGTAAGCGCCTGCAGGATGTCAGCTTCAGTTTGCGGCGCGGAGAAATCCTCGGGCTGGCTGGGCTGGTCGGTTCCGGGCGCACTGAAGTGGCGCGCGTCTTATTCGGCGCAGACCCGTTGGATGGGGGTGAAATCAAGCTGGCTGGGCAGGTGATCCATCCGCACTCACCGCAAGAAGCTATCCGCCTGGGGATTGGTCTGGTGACAGAAGACCGCAAAGTACAAAGTTTATTTCTTGGGCAAAGTGTGCGCTCGAACGCTTCTGTACTGTTGTTTGAAAAACTGACGCGCCTGGGTTTTATTCTCTACGGCCGGGTGGATGCCTGGATGCGCGGAGCAATTTCCCAACTGACCATTCGCACGCCAAACCTGGGTCAAAAAGTACGCAACCTTTCGGGTGGAAATCAACAAAAAGTTGTCATTGCGCGCTGGCTCTCCATCAACCCGCAAGTTTTAATTTTAGATGAGCCAACACGTGGAATTGATGTCGCATCCAAGGCTGAAATTCACACCCTGATCAGCGAACTGGCAACCAAGGGGATAGCGATTTTGATGATTTCTTCTGAACTCCCCGAAATTCTGGGCATCAGCGATCGAATTCTGGTCATGCGCGAAGGCCGCTTGATGGCCGAACTGAACCGCGCGGAGGCCACCCAAGACCGGATTATGCAGGCCGCTACTGGTCAGATTGAAGCGTCAGGATGAACCACATGAGACACTCTCTGCTTAACTTTACCCGTTCAAACAGTGGTTTAGTCATCCTGCTCGTGTTGGCAATTCCGCTGAGCCTGCTCTCGCCCGACTTTTTGACTGGCGCAAACCTGCTGACTGTTGCCCTGCAGGTTTCGATGATTGCCATCACGGCGATTGGCATGACCTTTGCGCTCATCACCGGCGGCGTAGACCTGTCGGTTGGCGCAGTTGCCGCCCTGACGGGAGCGTTGGCGGCGGGGCTTGCCACCAGTGGCGGCTTGGGAACTTACCCCGCCCTATTTCTGGCGATGGCCGCCGCTGCCGGGGTGGGTCTGTTGAATGCGGCGCTCATTGTGTGGGGACGTATTCCGCCATTTGTGGCTACGCTTGCAACCATGGCCGCCGCACGCGGCCTGACCCTGGTCTATACCCAGGGCCGGCCCATCTCTGGCCTGGATGCTCAATTCACTTTTTGGGCCAGCAACCTGGGGCCAATCCCGGTTCCAATCTTTGTTTTGATTTTTGTTCTCATTCTTACATACATCATTCTAAACCGCTCTCTATTTGGTAACTACATTTTTGCCGTAGGCGGCGGTGAAGAAACTTCGCGCCTGGCGGGAATTTCCCCGTCCCGCGTAAAATTTGGGGTCTACACCATCAGCGCCTTATGCGCCGGGTTGACTGGCTTATTGCTTACCGCCCGGCTGTGGTCGGCTCAGCCCAACAGCGGCACTGGCCTTGAGTTGGATGCCATTGCCGCCTCTGTGTTGGGCGGCGCCAGTTTGTTGGGCGGGGCCGGGTCTGTTACCGGGGCGGTTACTGGCGCGTTCATTGTGGGCGTGCTTTCCAATGGCCTCAACTTGCTAGAAGTGCCGTCTTATAATCAGCAAGTCATCAAAGGCCTGGTATTCATTGTGGCTGTTTTGCTCGATTATTTGCTCAAGCGGCGTCTCAAATAAAATCAAATTCTCACTGCTCAATCTGGCTTTGCCGGGGGATTTTATCTCCCGGCTTTGTTGTTGGCTTGTGCCAGCTATCACCGCAGGTATAATCTCCGAATTGACGGATGCGCTAATTACGGGTATCCTTTGACAAATTTTCTAGAAATAAGGGAACTTTAGTTTCCGCTAACTGGTCTGGACAAAAAAGGTGGTAATGGGTTTAAAATGTGATAATCTTGTTTTAGTCGGACAAAAGTCACACAGGAGCCCATTACCATGATTAATCATACCATAGCCGTTCTGGTCATCTTGACAGAGAAACTTCCCATCGGGACGAATCTTGCGATGTTGCATTTTATGTATATGCTGGTCAGCGGGGGGCTGCTGCCCAATCGAGGGGCAATGTTTCCGGGGCTAAAATCGATAGGATTATCAGATAGTGCAATCCGCAGAGCCTGGGCGGCCTTTCGTAAAGGTGTCTGGCAAATGTCAGCGATACTGGTATTGTGGCGAGAGCACGTCATGGGGTTGCCTGGTTGGCAAGAACATCGTTATGAAGGCTATCGTGCAGTTCCAGCAGATGTAACTGCATTCTGGCGTCCGGCGTTGAAGAATTGTCCAAGCAAGCATTATCATCCGGCGGCCCACCGAGCGCTGCCCGCAGTGATCTTTGGGATCACGGGTGTGGTAGGTGAAATCAATGGGCAGAGACTGGCTTTACCGCGTGCCTTTGAACGGGTGCATCCAAAAGACACCAGCGAAAAGCGATTATGGCAGGAAATACTCAAAAACGCCAAAAAGAGCCTGCAAGAGGATGAGATTCTGGTGGTGGATGCTGGCGTGAAGCCCAGTCTCCTGCAAGAATTCGACATTAAACGCTACGTGGTGCGTCTGGCAACCAATTTTACGGCACGTCGGAATTTTCTGCCTGAGCACTTCAAAGGGCGCAAGCCAACGTATGGAGCCCGGGTACGTCCACTGCCACGCAAACACAAGGATAAAACCTTGAAAGCAACTGCTCCAGACGAAACTTATGCCTGGGTCGAGAACGGAGTTGAACTCCGCGCAGAGATTTGGCGCGACCTGGTTCTGAACGGAAACGTGCCAAGCAAAACCAACAAGACTTTCGATGTCTACGCCATTTATGACCCTGCGTTTGACACGCCCTGGCTGCTGGCAGTACCGCTCAAACTCAAACCTGAAAGTGTGCGCGGCCTTTACAAAGACCGCTGGCCGGTGGAGCAAATCCCAAACAGCGCCAAACAGATGGTCGGTTCCCATCGCCAGTTTGTTCACGCCCCTGAGAGTATTCAGCGTTTACCTGAACTGGCGCTCCTGGCAGGCTCAATCTTGAGTTTTCTGGCCGCCACCTTTCCGCCAACCCCAACGGGTTTCTGGGATCGTAAGCCCAAGCGCACCCCTGGACGGTTCCGCCGCCTGCTGATCGGCAAGCCATTTCCCAAAGATGCCCCTATTTCGGGGCAACTTCGAGAAAAGAAGTCGGTGACCGCCCATTTGCCCAAGGGAAACCTGGCCCGACAACCGAAACCAGCATCTATCGCGCCAGTTTAGCCCGTTGCCGCGCTCTTTTTGTAAAGTTCCCGCTGTGGAAAGTGATTTCCAGTAGTGGCCGCTATCTGCTTTTAGCGGAAACTAAAGTTATCATGGACAAAAGAAAACTAATAATTATTTCAATCGGGTTGTTGACAATTATTAGTATAGGGTTTGCCATTTATAAAAAATGGGGTAAGGCACCGTTTAACGTAAGTTTTGTGCAAATACTTGGGTAGATGCTCAAAACGGCGAAAAAACA
>DYKW01000242.1 GCA_020722405.1 Anaerolinea thermophila | reverse complement strand
GCCGCGCTATGCGCGGCGGGCCTGCGAGGAGCGAAAGCGACGCTGCAACGGAGCGAAGCGGAGTGGAAGGCAACCGGAGCGAGGAGGGGCGGGGCGTCCAGCCCCGCGACCTGTGAAACCGCGCAGCGGCGGCGTTCAGCCGCCCCGAGCGGAGCGAGGGGTGAACAGGTCGGCACCCCTCCTCGTGAAGGGCGCAGCGGAGCGAAGCGGAGCGAAGTTGCACCTCACTGCATACACACGTCGGCAACGATTGCATACATGGCAACACTACACGCTAATGCGCTATCATGTGCGGCGTGCAATATGCCGATGGAGCCGCCCATGACCGACGAAAAGACCGCGCGCCTACGCGAAGCGCAGCAAAAGCTGCGTGAAGCGGGCAAGTCCACCCGCGCAGCAGGCAAAGATCGTGCGCTGCAAGCGCTGATCTGGATTTACAGATGGGGCTGGTCATCGCCTGGACTCATCGACGCGCTGGGCGGCGCACAACGTCGCGGGCTTTGTAAAAAGCTGGAAGAGGCTGGATTGGTGCATTCTGTCAAGACAAAGTCTGGACAGATTCTGTCTGACATTCCTTCTAAGATTGTGACTCTCACAGCGCAAGGTCTTGGCGAAGTCGAGCGCAAGATTGAGGACATGATTGACTACACGATTGACCCGTACCGGGTGAATCAGAACACGCTACGGCACGACCTGAGCGTACAGCGCGCTACGCTCAAAAATCTGCACAGCGGCGTCATTACAGGGTTCAGCACACCTGCTGAACTATCGGCGAAATCGCAACCCGGCGTCAAACAACCTGACGCGATTTGGCAGCAGAAGGACGGGCGCAGAATAGCAATCGAGCTAGAGCTAAGCGCGAAATTTGATAGGAAACTCGATGAGTTTGTGTACCGCATCCTGTCGTCGCTCTCTGAAAAACGATTCGACAGAGTGGCAATAATCAGTGATTCTCCCGCAATATTGCGTCGGTACAAAGCCGCGTTCGAGCCGGGGCGAGAAGTGTGCGTTTGGAAAAAAAATGAGCGCGGTCGATGGCACGTCACGGAGCGCTACGAAGTTCCCGGTTGGACGAAAGGTCTGGTGCTATGGCTGTCCATCGAAAAGTAATCGCCGCGCTGCTTCTGGCGTGCACAATCCTGTTGTCCGGCTGTGGACCCGGCGTGCACGAACTGCAGCAGCAAAACGAACAGCAGCAGCAGAAGATCACCCAGCTCGAAGCTGCGCTGGCCGCAGCGCAAGCCGGGGCGATACAGCAAGACCTGGTCGAAACCGCCCTTGCGAACGAACAGCTTGCCTATGAATGGGCAGGCCCGCTGCGCTGGCTGCCCATCTGGTCAAATGGTATAAATCAGCAAATAAATCATTCTCCTGACTGGCGAGGCTATCTGATGATAACGGCCATCTGGTCAGGATTAATCTTTTTTGTTGCCACGCTAATTACAATTTCATGGATCATGGTCTGGACAATAGATAGGGTCACCA
>DYKW01000241.1 GCA_020722405.1 Anaerolinea thermophila | reverse complement strand
GATGTAGGTCGGGTTAGCGCAGCGTAACCCGACAAAGACACACGGAAAGGAGGTGAGAAAAGGGAGCCGTAAAGGTCAAGGTGGCGCACTTAAACCCGTAATACAGCATCTTGAGGAGGAAATGAAAATGAACGTGAAAAAGATGGGCAAAATTTTCCCTGCACTTTGCCTGAGCCTCTTGCTCACGGCAGTTTTTGCAGGTCGATCACAGGCGGCCGGGACCCCGGCCGGGGCCATTGCCTACAATAATGGCAAAACATACGTGGTACTTATAAATTTCAACTCGAGCTACACGGCTAATCAAATCGATCTTAGCACTAATCTTGCAATAGCCCTTGCAAAACAATATTCCACATCAACCATGACTGCCCAGATATTCACATACCAGCAGCTCGCACAGATGGGATGGACAGATGCAGATGCACTTCACGCGGCGCTCGTCCCATTGACCGGGAACTTCGACTATTTTTACGTGACCGCAACAAAGGTTTCGAACGCAGAATCCGGCACGAATCTTCGGTTTGACATCAGGCTTTACACGGGAGGAATGACGACCGGCATGTACATAGGGGCATTCGAGATAAGCGAGCCGCTGGTGGCCGCCCTCATTGGATGATATGACATCTGTCACCGGGCGATAGATATTCTCGCACAGGATGCGGCACCTCTTCGTATCCTGTGCGATATTACGGACAGGAGGACGACACATGGCTATCGATCTTTTCAGCATCCTGGACTCCATCAAAACCGCTGCCCTGAAAACAGCCGACAACACGCAGAGTACCCAGGAGGAGGCTGCCAAAACCTTTCTGGATATCCTCTCGGAAATTTCACCCACTCTATCGGGAGTCCTTTCCGGGCAATCCCGGAGCGCAAACGACGGGCCTTGCGTTTACACCTACAAGGTGAAGATGGACCAGGAATACGTTCCTCCCGAGGGGATGACCCAGGAAGAGTACGAGGCCATGCCCAAAAATCCCCTTGTTCCATGGAAGCTCCCGGAGCACACCGCCCCCTTGATGGAAGGCGTAAAGGCGACCCAGGAAGACATCACCAGCCTTTATCAGCATTACATGGGGAGAACACCCACGGACGGCGAGCTCGAGCGGCTTTACGCAGAAGGAAAGAACAGCCTTTCATATTTGGAAGACACCCTGAAGCGTACTCAGGCCATATACAACATGATGAGGGCGGAGAGAGGCGAACCTTTGCTCACGACACCCGACGGGGTGGCATGGTGCGCCCTCGCAAACGTTCCAGGAACTACGTATTACGAAGGCCCGGCCAGTTACTGCGACAGCCCGTATAGCGCCCAAAAAAATGCCGCTGCCGGATACACCGGATACTGCTGATCCATCAGTCACGGCTCTACGGCTGATCCGGATCGCATCCGGGCCGCTCTGGCGGCTCGCCTTTTTCCTTTTGCTGTCCTTATGTCCTGCCCTAAATGACACCGCCTGGGCGTGGCATACGCTCATGCATCCCATGATC
>DYKW01000056.1 GCA_020722405.1 Anaerolinea thermophila | reverse complement strand
GAAAATAGATTTTCATGTCTGGTGGTGAAAATTATTTTTCATGGCGACTTCTAAATGATTACTACGCTTTTTCGGTGGAGTCATTTGGAAGACCTGTTTAAAAGGTGATTTTTCTCATGTTGCGCAAGGTGTTGTTTTGAAGTAAACTGGAAACGATTCCATCCATCACATATATGAAAGGAAGGAGAAATACCCTATGAAACCTAAAGTTTCGATTATCGGCGCCGGTATGACGGGTTCCACCACCGCCCATTGGCTGGCCGAACGTGAAATTGCTAACATCGTGTTGGTGGATATTATAGAAGGGATGCCGCAAGGCAAAGCACTAGACCTACAAGAAGCCATGCCTGTTGTGGGCAAAGATGTCAGCATTTTGGGGACCAATGATTATACAGACACCAAAGACTCCGACATCGTGATTATCACCGCCGGTTTGCCTCGTAAGCCCGGGATGTCCCGCGAGGATCTGTTGATCAAGAATGCGAATATCGTTGGCTCGGTGGCGCGGGAAACCTATAAGTATTCCCCCAATGCTATCTACATTATTTTGAGCAACCCGCTGGATACCATGACCTATATGACCATGAAGGTCACCGGCATTGACCCTCGTAAGGTGATAGGTCAGGCTGGCATTTTGGATTCGGCGCGTATGCGTGCCTTTGTGGCTATGGAAACCGGCGTAAGCGTGGAGAATATCAGCTGCTACGTGTTGGGCGGGCATGGGGATAGCATGGTGCCCCTGACTCGACATTCCAATATCGCCGGGGTACCTCTCAACAAGTACTTGGCCGAAGAAAAACTGGCCGCTATTGTGCAGCGCACCCGCAAGGGTGGTGGCGAAATCGTCGGCTTGTTGAAGACCGGCTCAGCTTTCTATGCCCCTTCTGCGGCACTGGTGCAGATGACCGAAGCCATTCTCAAGGACAAACACCTCATTGTTCCCTGCGCGGCCTACATGCAAGGTGAATACGGCATCGAAGGCATTTTCTTTGGCGTGCCTACCATGCTGGGGCGCAATGGCGTTGAGAAAGTTATCGAGTATGAACTGAACGAAGAAGAAATGGCCGCCCTGAAAGTTTCAGCGGACGCGGTGCACCAAAGCGTGGAGAACCTGAAGAGTCTGGTCAGTTTCGAATAATTTCTCGTCATACCATATCGTTTCTAGGAGGAAAGTCCTATGATTTTGCATGAAAAAATTTCTGCTCAATTGCCTGAATGGCGTAGCCGCGTGACAAAATTGGTCAAGGAGCATGGCAACGCCAAAATTGGCGATGTTACCGTGGGGCAAATCTATGGCGGCATGCGTAGCGTAAAGGCCTTGGTGACCGATATTTCCTATGTCGATCCCAATCATGGCATCCGCTTCCGTGGACATGCCATCCCGGATGTTCTTGAGCGCTTGCCCAACCCCGATGGGGCCGAAATGCCCTATGTCGGTGGCCTGTATTACCTGTTGATGACGGGTGAATTCCCCACCAAAGAAGAAGCCGAGGCCGTGGAAGCCGAATGGGCAAAACACGCCGACCTGCCGGCGCACGTCTTCAATACATTGCGCGCCATGCCCAAGGATACTCACCCGATGGCACTGTTCGCTATTGGCGTGCTGGCTTTGCAGGGCGAATCTCGCTTTGCCAAACGCTACGCCGAAGGCATGAATAAGATGGAATACTGGGAACCGGCACTCGAAGATGCCATTGCCTTGACTGCCAAACTGCCTGTTTTGGCGGCCTTCATCTATCGCCTGAAGTACAAAGATGGCAGTGAACCCAAATATGACCCCAGCATGGATTATGGCGCCAACTTTGCCCGGATGATAGGCGTGGAGACCCCCGGCTATGCCGACCTGGCTCGTCTGTACTTCATCCTGCACTCTGACCATGAGAGTGGAAACGTTTCGGCGCATACCATGCACCTGGTTGGTTCGGCGCTCTCCGATCCCTACTATGCCTTCTCGGCGGCTATGGATGGCTTGGCCGGGCCGCTGCATGGTCTTGCCAACCAGGAAGCGTTGGGCTTCTTGATCAGCGTGCGCGATCATTTTGGCGGTGTGCCCACCGATGAACAACTACGTCAATTTGCCTGGGATACACTCAACAGCGGACAGGTCATCCCTGGTTATGGACACGCAGTATTGCGCGTCCCCGATCCGCGCTACGTGGCACAATTCGAGTTTGCCAAGAAGCACTTCCCGGATGATGAACTCTTCCGGGTCGCGCAAATGATGTACGAAGTCATCCCTGGTGTGCTCAATGAGCAGGGCAAGGCCAAGAACCCGTGGCCTAACGTAGACGCTATCAGCGGCACCCTGCAGAATTACTACGGCGTGACGGAATTCGACTTCTACACCGTGTTGTTCGGTGTCGGCCGTGCCTTGGGCGTGACTGCCAACTATGTGTGGGCACGTGCCCTTGGTCAGCCGATCGAACGCCCGAAATCCCTCACCACCAAGATGCTAGAAGATGCTGTCGAGGGTGAGTAGGCCTCTCGTCGATTGAGATATTCGCAAAAAGTAAGCCCCTTCCGAATGAGGAAGGGGCTTACTTTTTTATATCATCTTGACAACCTGGAGTGTCTGAGCGTCTTTTACCACCAAAGCACGAAGACACAAAGCCTTCGAACCTGTTCCTTCGTGCCTGATAAAATACAAAACCCGCTTTGTAACTTCACAGATAACGCAATTTTCACCCGGCATTGTGGGCAGGCGACAGGCGGCAGCCGTCAGCATTCAGCGTGCAGCTGATACCGGCTGGAAACCGGCTGCACGTCGGCTGCACGCCTACCAAACTACCAAACTATCCAACTATCTAACTACCTGACTAAGGCGCCGGCGTGTTCGCCGGGGGACTGCTGCTCCAGATGAAGCCGCGTGGAGCGCTGCTCGCTCCGGCCGCCTCCCAAATCGGATTTCCTTTGGCATCGTTGCCCGTTTGACGTACCGTGACCACATACCAGCGGTACAAGTGGGCGCTCCCATCCGTTGGGCGCAAGCTGGCCGGTACAATGAATTTCGTGTCATCGACATAGGCTACTGCTTTGCGGGCGGTGCCTGCGGTTACATCCTCCACCGTGACCGCGTAGGCTTCGTTCTCACGCAACGCACCCACAGTTGCCCATTGGAGCGTGATGGTGCCCGTCTTAGCGTTGAAGGCGGCTCCATCGGCCGGTAACAACAGGTTGGGTGCTGGGTAGGGCGGCGGCAAGGTTGCCGTGGGGGTTGGGCCTGGCGTTGGCGGGCGTTCACATAGCGGGATGACGAGCGTCAGCCCGGAATACACCGTCTCCGATGGCAACCCATTGTAACTGCGGATAGCCTCCATCGGAACGCCGTAAAAGGCGGCAATGCCGCTGAGCGTATCGGCCTCCTGCACCTTGTAGGTCACTTTCTCACAGGCCGCCTCGGTCGCCTCCGCTGGACTGAGGGTAGTCGTAGGCGGTGGCGTGTTAGTGGGCGTCGGTTGAGGAATGAGCAATTGCGTACCCGGCGTGAGCAGATCGCAGTTGATGTTATTCAGCAATACGATGCTTTGCACCGATACCCCATAGCGGACCGCAATCCCAATACAGGTATCGCCGCTGGTTACCACGTAGGAAATCGGCGTAGGGCTGGGCAGCGGCGTAGCGGTTGGCGTAGGCGTCAGAGGGGTTGGGGTCAATGTTGGGGTACTGGTGGCCGTGGGGCTAGGGGTAACGGTCGGCTCCACCACGCGGCCGGTAGAGCGCAACGCAAAAAAGACCATCACCGCACCCAAACCGACAAAAAAAGCCAGCGCCAGCATAGCAACCGGCAGGCTCAGGGTGATTTCAGGTACTCGGCTGACAGGCAATGCGTTTTCCTGTGCCGGTTTGGCCTGAATCTCTGTGCCACACACTACACAACGGGTGGCGTTGGCGGATAAACGCGCCCCACAAGTGGGGCAAACGCGGGGAGTTTGTGATGATTCAGTGCTCATAAAAGTTTTCCATTATGTCTGACTAGACAACGCAAGGCATTATACCAGTTTTTCGGTGCTATACTTGAACCCATGTATAGCCTGTACCTGCACATCCCCTTTTGCCGTCATCGTTGCGCCTACTGTGATTTTAATACCTATGCCGGATTAGAGACCCTGATCCCGGACTATGTGACCGCCCTCCAAAGGGAGCTCCGCTTTTTGGGGGAACAGGCCGACTACCCCGCGGTGGGCACCGTTTTTTTAGGGGGTGGCACCCCCTCATTGCTCCCGTTAACCGCGTTGGACAGCCTTTTCCGCACCCTGAGGGCGTCCTTCGCCCTGCTGTCTGAGGCCGAGATCACCCTAGAAGCCAACCCGGGTACGGTAGATTTCCCCTATCTGCGCGGCCTGCGGGCTTTGGGGGTAAACCGTCTGAGTTTTGGCGTGCAGTCTGCGAACCCGGGCGAATTGCGCCTGCTAGAACGCATCCATGACTACCCTCAGGCCATCCAGGCGGTGACCTGGGCGCGCCAGGCCGGTTTCGATAACCTCAACCTGGATTTGATTTTTGGCCTGCCCTATCAGCGTCTGGAAGATTGGCAGCGCAGTCTGGAACTGGCCTTAGGGCTATCTCCGGAGCATTTGGCACTCTACGCCCTCACACTGGAGCATGGGACACCCATGCAGCACTGGGTGGCGCGCGGCCTGCTGCCCGCCCCGGACCCCGATTTGGCCGCCGAGATGTACGAATGGGCGGCCGAGCGCCTGTCCCAGGCCGGTTATGTGCAATACGAGATTTCCAACTGGGCACGCCGGGAATCCTATGCCTGCCGCCACAACCTGACCTATTGGCGCAGCGCGCCTTACCTGGGATTGGGCGCCGGGGCGCATGGCTACGTCCCTGGGTTGCGTACCGTAGTCGTACGTGCCCCACAGGCTTATATCCGCCGTATGGAGGCCTTTGCAGGTGTCTCGCTGGCTTTTCCGCGCACACCCGCAACGATTGAAGCGCACCCGCTGACGGTGCAAGAAGAAATGGGGGAATACATGATGATGGGTTTGCGCTTGACGCAAGAGGGAGTTTTAGCCGATGCCTTTCAGCAGCGTTTTGGCGTGCCGCTGGAGACGGTTTATGGCGAGCAAATTGCCCACCTGACGGCTTTAGGCTTGCTAGAATGGACGAGTAACCAGGCGCTGCGCCTTACCCCTGGCGCGTATCTGCTGGGAAACCAGGTCTTCATGGCCTTTGTGTGAGTCTATTGGCCGATTATGCGTCAAGAAATCAAGCCTGTCTGCGCAACAAATGTCGTGCCAGGCTGCGCAGTGCTTCGCCAGATTCACCTTGTGGTTGGGCACGTTCCAGGGCAGCCAGGGCTTCGTCCGTCAAGCGGGCGGCAGTTTTTTGCGCATAGTCACGCGCGCCTTCGGTTTCCAACTGGGCGGCTAGGGCTGGCACTTCCTCAGGCGTCAGTACACCGGCCATCCAGCGCCGTGCGAAGGCACCCTCCTGTTGCAGGCCGTACAACACGGGTAGAGATTTCTTGCCTTCCAGCAAGTCACTGGCCGCCGATTTGCCTGTTTGGGCTTCGTCGCCCCAAATACCCAGTTCATCGTCCAACACCTGGAAGGCAAGACCAAGTTTTTCACCAAACTCGCGGTAGGCAGACTGTATTTCAGGGGGTGCGCCGGCGCATAGCGCACCCAGTTCGGTGCAGGCGGCCAATAGCGCGGCAGTTTTGCCACCTACCATCGGCCAATAGGCTTCCTGGGGCAAGTCGCGTTGTTCTTCATAGGAAATATCCAAAAATTGCCCCTGGGTGAGGCGCAGACAGGCCTGCTGGAAGATACGCGCGGCCTGCAAAGCGCGTTCTGCTGACAGGGGGAGTTGCAGGATGGCGACCTGAGCCAAGGTGAACATGCTATCTCCCGCATTGATGGCTTGTGGAATGCCCCATAATTTCCACACGGTGGGACGCCCCCGGCGCAGGGGACTGTTGTCTTCGATGTCGTCGTGGATGAGGGAGAAGTTGTGCAGTAACTCTACCGCCGCGGCTGCCGGCAGTGCGGTATGCCAGTCACCGCCCGCTGCGGCGCAGGTCAAGAGCACCAGGATGGGACGCACGCGCTTGCCGCTGGCCTTTGGCCCGGCACCTTCGCCCTCCCAGCCCAGGTGGTAGGCCATCATGTGGTGGAGCAGGGAATATTGTTCGCCATTATTTAAAGCCAGAACGCGGCGTATTTCTTCTTCGATGGCGGGAAGTAGGGAATCAAGTAAAGTGGGCATGGTAGTCGGGTAGTTAGGTAGTTAGGTAGTTAGGTAGTTGGGTAGGTGTGCGGCCGACGGGTTGCTGAATGCTAATGCCTGCTCGTTGTTCGTTGACACCTGACGCCTCACGCCTGCCCACAATGACGGGTAAAAATTGCGCTACCTGAGTATTGGTAAATCTGGCTTCTCCCCCAATTTCACGCTTTTGGCATTTGGGGGGATTGACGTTCCCGTAATTTGGCGGGCAAATCGGCGAGGGTGCGCGCCCCGGTGGCAAACATTGTCACCTGCAGTTGGGCTTCCAACAGGCGAATGGTATCGAGTACGGTCTCGGTGGATTGGGCCGCGGCTTTGAGAAACATGCCCGCCATGCCGCCCAGGGTGGCACCCAGCCCCAGGCATTTCGCAATATCCAGCCCATGGCGCAGGCCGCCGCTGGCGAAAATCGGCATTTCAGGGGCTGCGCGTCGAATGTTGAGAATGCTTTCTGCGGTGGGGATGCCCCATTCCGTAAAAGTGGCTGCTAGTGAGCGGGTAAAGGCATCGGGGGCGCGGTGCATTTCCACCTGGGACCAACTGGTGCCTCCCGCACCGGCGACGTCTATGGCGGCTACGCCGCAATTTGCCAGGAGGCGTGCAGTGCGCTCGGAAATTCCCCAGCCCACTTCCTTGACGATGGTGGGCACTTCTAACAGGCGGCAGGTTTGCTCGATTTTCTTTGCCAGGTTGTCGAAATCGGTATTCCCATTGTGTTGCACGGCTTCTTGCAATGGGTTGAGGTGCAAAATCAGAGCATCGGCCTCCAGCATGTCCACCGCGCGACGGCATTCCGTGATGCCGTATCCGTAATTGAGTTGCACGGCGCCCAGGTTGGCAAACAGCAGGGCATCAGGGGCAACTTTACGAGCGATGGAAAAGGTGGCGGCAAGTTCAGGATGTTCAATGGCGGCGCGTTGTGAGCCTAGTCCCATTGCAATACCGGCCTCTTGTGCGGCTTCTGCCAGTCGGTGGTTCAAAATGGCTGCCTCCTGGGTGCCGCCGGTCATTGACGAGATCAACAAGGGGGCGCGTACCACCTTTCCAAACAGGGACACCCGCAAGTCCGCGTCGTTGAGTGCCATTTCCGGAAGGGCTTCATGGATAAATGAATAACGCTCCAGGCCGGTGGTCAGTCCAGAGCGTACGTCCTCTTCCAGGTTAATGCGAATGTGATCGTTTTTGCGTCGGCTGATGGGCGTAACTTTCGACATGATTTTGTGTTCCCTATAAAGTAAAGCAATCTTACCAGTCTGTTATGGAACTGTCAATTTGTCTTGACTTTCTGTCATCAGCGGTTACAATACCCTGGTGCGATTTGACAGGCACAAGAATCGCAGACAATTTCAACATTACTCTCTGAGGAGGTCGTAACCATGTCTGATACATTTGAACAGATCAAAGAGATCATCGTAGACTTGTTGGAAATCCCTGAAGAAAAGGTGACGCCGGAAGCCCGCTTTCGCGAAGACCTGGAGGCTGATTCGCTAGACCTGGTGGAATTGATTATGGCGTTTGAAGATAAATTCGGCGGTGAGATTTCCGATGAAGACGCTCAGACAATCACCACGGTTGGTGAGGCCGTTAAGTATGTAGATTCTTTTATGAAAGCATAAGGCACTGCTCAATTGCCGTTTGGTTGTCATTGCTCTCGGGTTCACCCCGACGTACATCCCACGGCGCTACACAGGAGGTGTCCCGCTTGGCCAGTCGCACCGGCTACGAGTATTTCCATCCATTTCGCCTGGTGCATTTTTCTGCGATTTTAGCAGCACTCTCTTCTTCACCATCTCCGCTTCAGGTCGCTTATTCGGCGTGGTATTGGCCGAAAGGGTTTTTTTGCTGAATGCGGCCGGTGGCGACACGTGTCCCGCTACGGTTGGCGTATCGATCAAATCCATGATCGCGTCTGCCCGGTTGGGAAACACGTGGTATAGTAACTGACGAAACTGTTGGATAAAGGATTTTGTTTTTACATCAACCTTTTCCCCAGCAGTTTCTTTGTTTGTCAGGATTCGGTCAATTCACTTTTACAGTAAAGTCACTGTTATTTAACAGGAGTGTGTATCATGTTTAACTTCAATATAGGTAAAGAACAGGAGATTGATGCTCAACAATTGTTCGATGTGATTATCATTGGGGCGGGCGCGGCCGGTTTCACGGCGGGAATTTACACCGCTCGCGATGGTTGGAAAACGTTGATTCTGGAGAAGGAGGCCAGCGGCGGGCTGGCTGCTTCGACGCATCGGATTGAAAATTTCCCCGGCTTCCCTGATGGGATTGATGGTTCCGAGTTGATGGAGCGTTTTCGTCAACAGACTGAACGCTTTGGCGCGCAACTAGCCGAGTTCGATGAGGTTACCCGCATCGAAAAGAATGCCGCGGGCATTTTTGTAGTCCACACCGAGAGTGGCAAAGCATACCGTGGGCGGGCTGTCTTGCTGGCTACCGGTAGCCAGCCTAAAAAACTGGGTATTCCTGGCGAGGCTAAGCTGTACTCGCATGGAGTCTCATACTGCGCCACCTGCGATGGGCCGCTTTACAAAGATCAAGACGTTGTTGTGATCGGGTGTGGCAACTCCGGTCTGCAGGAAGCGGAAATTCTCTTGCAGTATGCCCGTAAAGTGACCTTTGTGGAGTATCTCGATTACTCCATTGCCGAGAAAGTGTTGCAGGAGCGGGTGCAGGGCAACCCTAAAGCAGTTTGTCGTTTTTCGCATGAGGCGGTGGAGATTAGAGGCGATGCTTCTGTCTCCTCGGTGGTGATACGGGATCGGAAGACGGGTGAACTGGAAGAGATACCTGCTGCTGGGGTGTTCATCTATGTCGGCTATCAGCCCGAAACCGACTTTGTCCGCGGGTTGGTAGACCTGGATAACAAAGGCTATATTCTCACGGATGAGCACATGCGCACTTCATTGCCGGGAATGTTTGCCGCTGGGGATGTGCGCGCCAACAACCTGGCGCAGGTGGCCGTTGCCGTAGGGGATGGCGCCAAATCTGCGGTTGCCATGCGGGAATACCTGCAACAACAGGCCCCTCGGGAGTGATTGCCTCACTGCGGGCGACAAATGATGGTGCGTACGGCGCGCTTTCCCGTCCTCAGTAGCACACAATCTCTGGATTGGAACTCAGGGGAGAGACGTTCCCCTTGGACACGGATGATCTTGAGCATGGTTATCCGTGTCCGCTTTTTTTGGGGAACATCTTTGGGTTTGCCGGAAGGGCATGGTTCAGAAATCTGTAGACACTTACAACCAATCGAGGTGTTCTCACCCATCCCCCCTTGCTCCCCCCTTCCCTGTGAGGGAAGGGGGGAAAGATGCTTTCCGGGGTGTTTTTGGGGCACAAAGTACCCCAAAAACACCCCGCTACAGTTCTCCCATCCCCCAATTTGGGGGATGGGCCGGGGGTGGGGGTTTGTACACCAGAGAAAAATGTAAATCTATTTCCGGCGGAAAATGAACCATCCCGCCAGAAGCTGAGTTAATCAAGGAGAGTGAGCAGAGGAAGTACCCTCTGCTCAGTATCATCTCAAAAAGAAGGGGAAACGTCCCGAAGGTTTCTTCAAAAAACTGGTTGAACCGCTCAAACCTTCACCCTGCGGGTACTTCGCGGGACGGTGTGCCGCTCTCCCCAAA
>DYKW01000240.1 GCA_020722405.1 Anaerolinea thermophila | reverse complement strand
GCTTCACTGTGCCTGACGGTCCCGCCGTGACGCTTTGACAGCCCTTTCCATTTTTTGATATACGATATGAGATTCTTGAAAAATTCATGCGATGAAATTGCGGAGGATGCCATGCATCGCAAAAGGATCCTGAAACTGCCATGCATCGCCTCCGAGGGCGGCAGCTCCCTCGGAGGCGATGGAAATGCGCCTTTTCCCGTGGTGCCGGATCTCCGGGCAGGAGAGGTCGGCGCCGCGAAATCACCCCCTTTTTTCATCCGGGACATGTGACCAAGGAGGAACAGACAATGGGCATCAGGATCCTGGAAATTATCATGTTCGCCATTTTCGGAGTTATGCTGACCATGCCGGCCTTCGCTCAACCCCCGATGAAGTGGCGGGGAAGCGGGGGATGGGGCACCTCGGACCAATACCACCGCATGTACGATCCCGCCACTGTGGAAACGGTCAGCGGAGAAGTCCTCGAGGTACGTCAATTCATGCCGCGCCCCGGCATGCACCAGGGTGTCCATCTCCTCCTCAAGACGGATGGAGAGACCATATCCGTCCATCTCGGCCCTGCGTGGTTTCTCGAAAACCAGGACGTAATGATCGAACCCAAGGACAGGATCGAGGTCACGGGCTCGCGCATCACCTTTGACGGCAAACCCGCAATCGTGGCCGCGGAGGTCAAAAAAGGCGAAGAAAACCTGATCCTCAGGGACAAGAACGGCTTCCCCGCATGGAGCGGGTGGAGAAGACGCTAATGGAGGCTTCCCATGAACAATCGGACCATTTTCACCGCCCTTTTCATCTCCCTGATCCTCCCACTCTCCGCACATGCGGGCAAGACCGTGCTCGTCATGAAAGGCGTCGAGATCGCGAAGGGGTCGGATATCGGTGAGGTGCGCTACGGCACGAAATTCACCGGTGAGATCCTCGACGGACATCTCGAAGAAATCGGATACTGGTACGTCACCCTCGATTACCGCGGGGCAGAGGAAGTGGAGGTCTGCGGCGGCCAAAACGACATCATCCGGGCGCGCATGACGGTCGTCCTCGACGGAAGCAGCGGGTGCGCCGGCATGGCCGTCATCGCCATGCAGGATGCGACCGGGACCTTCGATGTCTTCTGGGACTATTCCAGCCCTCTGTGCGGCATCGGAGGGCTCGACTGTCCCTACCCGTGGGATGAACCGCTCGCCGGCTGCCTCTTTGCGGACGATCCTGATGATTACGGTCCGGTCGCACGCGTAGGAAACGACTCCGAAGGGATTTTTCTCCGGAAGGTCTTTGCGACAGGTTTTTTCCGGCGATTCTCCGGGGCCGAATTCGGGGGATGGCTCAGGCACAACTATCCCTTCATCCCCCGGGTGGACGGAACGCTCACTCTCATCGAGAGGTAAAAAACAACCGGGCCTTTGGGGCCTGATCGCCTCTTCTTGCCATCCGGCACCCGTTTTTCGTTTCAGGGCCGCATCCTTTCAGGAGGGCGGCGGCCCTGAAAATCGTTT
>DYKW01000055.1 GCA_020722405.1 Anaerolinea thermophila | reverse complement strand
GTTTTTTGAAGAAACCTTCGGGACGTTTCCCCTTCTTTTTGAGATGATACCCTATGTAAAGAGAACGATGACAACATTGGTTACTACACGCGATATCCGTCGATGTCTGCGACCATTCCGGGCTAGCAACGACTTGATGGACATTGCCAATATCATAGAACAATGCTTTGCCGATACGATGGGCAGCGATAGAGGCTATATACGCCAATTGCGCATGGTGGCTCGTAGTCCCCAAATGTTGCGCATGGCAACGCATGGAATTTTGAACAGTCCCGTGCCAACAGCCGGTTTCGTTTGGGAGGAAAAGGGGCAAATCGTAGGGAACGCCAGTTTGATCCTTTTTAGAAAACATTACCGGCGGATTTACTTGATTGCCAATGTGGCGGTACTACCGGAGCACCGCCACCGGGGCATTGGCCGGACATTGATGCAAGCATGTATAACCTATGCCCATCAACACAGTTCACAACCTCCCTGGTTGCAAGTACGGGCAGAAAATACCTCTGCCATCACACTCTATCATAGCCTGGGTTTTGTGACGCGTGCTTCTCGAGACACCTGGTATAGTACCGGGGAAGAGAAAGGGATGCGCCTCCCAGATGGCATGAAAATCACCTCTCGAAAATCGTCGGATTGGTCTCTGCAGCGTCGCTGGTTTTTACAGACCTATCCGGAGCATCTTCAATGGCTGCTGCCCATTGATGTGCGCGCCCAGCAACCTGGCCCATTGGGTTGGTTGCACCGACTATGGAATGGGCATTTTATCCGCCAATGGAGTTTGCGCTTCCATGGAAAACTTCTTGGCGTACTAACGTGGCAGGCAGGGGCCGGACAGCATTCCTATATCTGGTTAAGTGTGCCTCCCCATTACGAGCATCTTGGCTTGCCGGCGCTATTGAGTTTTGCAACCCAGCACTTTCTTGGACATCACCGTTTGGCGCTCGACTATCCGTCTGAGTACGGGGCGGAAATCATTCCCCAATATGGTTTTAGACAGCATCAAACCTTGTTGTGGATGCAGTTGCGGTCGTGACATAGCAATTGTAATGTAATCGCTGTTTTTTTATAGTTGACGAGTGCATCAAATCAGCGTATACTGATAATATATTGGAGGTAGATCTATTTTGAGCAGATTGTACGATACAACAATTCTCCCTAGTGGTAATAAAAAGGCACGCGCGCGTGCCTTTTTATCATCTGCCTCCGGTGAAAAAGTAATCCCCATCTTCAGAAAGGAGTTTTAGGTATGGATTATGGTATGATTGGAAAATTACAGAAAGCAAAACGTTATGCTGAAGAACGCGACCGCATAACATTTCATGCAATGAAAGTTACCTTCCAAGGCACGAACAATGTACACACGGTTACAATGGATGAAGGCACCTGGCATTGCAGTTGTGATTTCTTCCAAACGCGTGGGCGCTGTAGTCACACCATGGCACTGGAGATTATTCTGGAAGGTATGCTGCCTGAAACTGCCGACGAATCGGCTACGTAGGCACAGTTTTCCATAAAAAAAATTGGTAACTACCTACCCTCACCCTAATCCCTTTGCCGAAGAGAGAGGGGAACGGACACGAAAAATAGGGTAGGCGAAGGCATTGCCTTCGCCTACCCTCGCATTTGGTGGGTTTCCGCTAGTGCGATGCAGGACGGGCTTTCTAGCCTGTCCTACATACGCTCAGCGAAAGTCCCAATTTATTCTGCGGAGAGGGTGGGATTCGAACCCACGGTGGTCCAAAGGGCCACAACGGTTTTCGAGACCGTCCCGTTCGTCCACTCCGGCACCTCTCCGGGCGCAGCGCATTATAGCAGAAATTAACTTAAATTTCCACACAAGAATGCAATCCGGGGTAAAAAACAGGGGATATTTTTTCTTCACGCAATCCCTCTTGTAGCGCTGCACCAGAATCAGGTTCGCCATGTACCAGAAAAATTTGCTTCAATGTCTCACGGCTGGCAGCGGCATACTCTAGTAGCATATCCCGTCCGGCATGTGCCGAAAAACCACCAATGGTGACCACCTCTGCCCGGCGAGTGTAAGTCTCACCGAAAATCTTGACGCGCTGTTCCTTATCAGCCAGCCGCCGGCCCAGGGTGTATGGCGCTTGCCACGAGACAATCAAAATCGTATTCCGCTTGTCCATGATGTTATTGCGCAAATGGTGGAGAATGCGCCCGGTTTCAGCCATTCCCGAAGCAGAGATAATTATTGCCGGGCCTTGGTGGTCGTTGATGGCTTTGGATTCAGCCACCGAACGGGTGTAATGCAGTGATGGGAAATTTAACGCAGACCAATGTTTGTCATGGGACATGAAGGCATGTGCTTCTTCATCGAAATACTCTGGATACTCTTGGTAAATATCGGTAATATTTACTGCCAGCGGACTATCTACATAAACGGGTATCGTAGGGATGGTGCCTTGGTCCATCATTTCATGCAAATAGTAGACTAATTCCTGGGTGCGTCCAACGGCAAAGGCTGGGATAATCACCTTGCCGCCGCGATTCAGTGTCTTTTGAACGACTCTCTCGAGTTCTTCAGCGGCTTGGGTTGGGTCACGATGCGCTTTGTGCCCATAGGTGCATTCCATAATCAAATAGTCGGCCTCTTGAGGCAGCACGGGGTCGGGGACAAGGGGCAAGCTGCAACGTCCGACATCCCCGGAGAACCATAAACGAAAGCGGCGACCGCGTTCTTCGACATCTAATACGATGGCAGCAGCACCCAAAATATGTCCGGCAGGCACAAATTGTGCTTGCACACCCGGTGCAACATCAAAAGACTTGTTGAATTCACAGGGGCGAAAGAACTCGTTTACCCGTATGGCATCCTCGATGGTGTATAGCGGCTCGATAGGACGCTGCCCGCGTCGAGCACGAATTTTGTTCACAAATTGTGCGTCGGCTTCCTGAATGTGCCCGGCATCACGCAACATGACGTCTACCAGGTGTGTAGTGACGTGTGTGGCATAGATCGGGCCGTGGTAGCCCTGTTTTACCAGGTTGGGCAAATTGCCGCTGTGGTCGATGTGGGCATGTGAAAGCAATACCGCATTCAGGCTGTGGATGTCGAACTTGAAGGTTTGGTTGCGCTCGTAAGCATCTTTCCGCCGCCCCTGATACAGGCCGCAATCCAGCAAGATGTTTGCGCCATTTATGCTTATCAGGTGTTGAGAGCCTGTTACCGTTTGTGCAGCACCATGAAATGCGATTTGCATGATAACACTCCTTCCTGGATCAAACGCTGGTCTTCACTTGCCGTTAGAGGCAGGCTGCCAGCCTCTCAAAAGATGTAAGATATCCTCGCCGAATTTTTCATACCGCCAGGGGACAGCAGCCATGACTTTGCGGAGGGCATCTGGAGTGGTTGGATTCTGGGCTGCAATTTTCTCCATGGTGGTGCGTGGCAGCACGATATCCGATTCTGTATTTAGCCCGCGTGCAGTAATTTTACGCCAGTGCTGCAGGGCATCCAATCGCTCCAAATACGCTGCATCGGGTGGGGAGGTAACCGGCGAGTACAGTGCCGGGGCGCGCTGTCCGCTTTGAATGGCTCGAAGCAGGCCTTGCCCACAGCGGCGAATCTGTCCCTGGCTCACGCCGGCCGCTTGCAAGCCGTTGAAATCGCTGGGCATATTTTCAGCAATTTGCAATAGTGTTTTGTTGCTCAACACCTTGAATAAGGGCAAGTTTTTCTGTTGAGCAAGTTGATCGCGGTATTCACACAATTTTTGTAAAACAGCCAGTTGTCTTGGTGAAAGGTCATAAGCATGGTGGATTTGCTGCCAACACGGCGGGGTGTTTTGTGCAATAGTGCCATTCAGGCGGCAAAAACGCTTAAAATCCTCCCTGGAAAGTTCCCAAAATGGGCTGGATTTTAATTCTTGATACAAGATATTTCTCAGAGGAATCAGATAGTGCGTATCCAGTTGGGCGTACTGCAATTGCTCTGCCGGCAGAGGACGCTTACCCCAATTAGCCCGTTGGTAGCGTTTATCTGGATGAATGCCAAAATATTGACCTAGCAAGGCACCCAAACCAATGTGCTTATACCCTAGAATGCGTGCTGCCCACATCGTATCGAACAGATTTTCGAATGAAAAGCCAAAATCGCGTTGTAGGCAAATCAAGTCGTACTCGGCAGCATGGAACACCTTTTCGATATGTGGGGCAGAAAAAATCTTTTCCAGCGGCGCCAGGCTTTCCAGCGCTAGCGGGTCTACCAGATAATCGTTGTGAGGGGTAGAAAACTGCAACAAACATACCTGTTCTTGATAGGCATACAGGCTGTTTGATTCAGTATCGACAGCAATCATTGGCTCTTGGGAAAGGTCTTTCACCAGAATATTCAATTTTTCGGGTGTGTCTATCCAAGTGGGGGATAATAATAAAATGCTTTCTTCCACGAATATTTCTAGCCTCTATATGGTTCACCCAAAAGAAAGTGGGTGTCGTAGCGGTGCGGTTTTTTCTCCATCACAAGCGCGTCTTCTCCCCCCTTATAGTAGGCAGGCCATAAATCCACACGATAGTACCCCATTTGACGATACAACGTTTGGGCACCAATGTTGGATAAGCGTACGCTGAGCCGGATTCTAGTCACGTCCAGGTAAGATTCGCACGTGGCTAGTAGTGCCCTGCCAATGCCCTGGTGGCGATAAGATGGCAGTACCCCAATGGTCGCAATCCAGGCCAGGTCGTCTTTCTGACGAACGTCGGCAGCGACAAAGCCGACCACCTTACCATCAACGACTGCTTTCAAGCGTACCACGGCCGGCAAGGTGAGCACAGCCAGAATGTCCCACATTGGCCAGGCATCCTGAGGAAAACACACGTGTTCTAAATGCTGTATGGCTCTGAAATCATTCCAGGCAGCCGGCATAATGCTGGCCAGACTGCCTGGAATAGATTGAATATCAGGAACAGCGTTGGAATTAACCTTCGTCATGTGGGGCTGGAGGTTGGAAACCCTGGGAGAAATTCTGTAACAGGTGCGTGAATTCCATTGGGAAAATGTACTTGGTGGAGGCCGTATTGCCCAGTTGTTTCAGTGCTTCGAAGTATTGCAGCGTCATCGTGTTTTGATCAACGCTTTGCGCAACAGCAAAGATGTGTTTGAGCGCCTCAGCATAGCCGTCCGCCTGTAACACCTGTGCTTGACGGGCACCTTCGGCTTGGAGAATGGCGGCTTGTTTGTCGCCTTCAGCCTTGAGGATGGCGGCCTGTTTTTGACCCTCTGCCACGTTGATGGCGGCCTCTTTTTGGCCGGTCGATTCGGTAACCAGGGCACGCCGGCCGCGTTCGGCGGACATCTGACGGTTCATCGCCTCTTGAATTTCACGCGGCGGGACGATCTCGCGAATTTCCACATTGGTCACTTTGACGCCCCAGCGTTCAGTCACCTCATCCAGTCGGGTGCGTAGCATGTTGTTGATGTGTTCACGCTCGGCCAGCACATCATCCAGTTGGATGCCGCCGATTACGGCGCGCAGGGTGGTGGTTGCCATACCTTGCGCCGCGGCCTCAAAGTTGCCGACTTGCAGCACACTTTCTACCGGGTCCAGAATTTTGTAGTACCAAATGAAATCGATGGAAATACCAGCGTTATCCTTGGTGATGGCGGATTGGTGTGGAATTTCTCGCACTTGCTCGCGTAAATCGACCGAAATACCGCGATCGACAAAGGGCAGCAAGAGCACGACGCCCGGCCCCTTGGACCCAATACAGTTCCCCAGGCGAAATACCACCAGACGTTGGTATTCAGGCACAATGCGGATGGCGCTGATCAGCATAATCAGTGCCAGCACAATCAGCACGCCAACAACACATATAAGAAAAGCGGTAGCAGAAGAACCCATGGAACGACCTCCTTTTACATTTAGAAAAACAGGGAAAAAAACAAAGGCGACTGCCCTGGCAAGGCGCTTAGGGGGCCTCATCAGGTGAAATCGCCTCGACCAACAGATAGAATCCATCACGGCCTACCACCTTCACAGGTGTGCCTGCCTGGATGGTTGTTTTGCTGCGGGCACTCCATAACTCGCCACCAACATATACCGAACCATCAAGGCCAATGTCGGTGCGTGCCTCACCCACCTGTCCAATCAAGGTAGAAAGATCATGCACCGGAGACGCGAAAAGCGTCTCGATGGTTTTTTCCATGATGAACCAGATGAAACTCCCTTCCAGAGCGGTAACGACCACGACCACTGCAAATTGTACGCCAAATGCTCCCCCTTGTGGATTGCGGAACAGCAATGCCGAACCAACGAAAAGGAGCATCACGGCAATGCCTGGCCACAAGCGTTGGCCGCGTCGACGTACAGCCAGGTAAAGTGGCACCCCTCCCGCAGCGATGATAATCAAAGCCCACAAATTAAGTGGCAATTGCAGCATCTGATAACCGGCTACGGTGAGGAGTGCCAGGGCAACGATTTCCAGCAAACCGGTGCCGGGAGCCAGTATAGCCGTGATGATTGCAAAAATCGCAAGCATCAGTACAACGTAGGCTGCATTAGGGGTTACCAAGAGATCCAACATACCACACCTCAAGAATTTAGGGAGTGTCTCGGCGTTCGGAGTGCATGTAGCGTGTCCGTCGGGCGAGCGGAGCCGCAAACACATTATAATATAGTTCGCTGATTTTTACGCATTCGCGCCGTCAGGGTTGCATCTCTCTGCCATCAACTTGTAGTAAAGGAAGCGTATGTCTCTCACCATTGCCCTTGCTCAAATCAACACCTGTTTGGGGAATGTCGAGCGCAATTTAGAAAAACACATTGCCCTTGTAAAAGAAGCCCGCAAATCCGGTGCGGACTTGCTTATTTTCCCCGAACTCTCATTGACCGGTTATGTGCTCCAAGACCTTGCCAGCGCAGTAGCCCATCGTCCCACACGAGACGATCCAATTTTCCGCCCGTTGTTGGAGGCCAGTCAGGATATTGACCTGGTCGTTGGTTTCGTGGACGAAGATCTGCGTTCGCGATTTTACATCGCCGCAGCCTATCTCTCGCGCGGACAGGTGTTGCACGTCCACCACAAGGTCTACCTGCCTACCTATGGCCTGTTCGATGAAGGCCGCTTTTTCGCCTGGGGGAATAGTATCAGCGCTTTCGATACCCGCTTTGGCCGCCTGGGGATGCTGATTTGTGAAGATTTTTGGCACGCCTCGCCGCCTTACCTGCTGTGGCTGGATGGTGCCGACCTGCTGCTCCTGACTTCGGCCTCGCCAGGGCGCGGTCTGGGCAGCGAAGAGCAACTTGAGTCGGCGCGTTGGGTGGAGCACATCAACCGCGCCTATGCCAGTTTGTTTACCATCTTCGTCGCCCATGCCAACCGCGTGGGTTACGAAGATGGCCTCAATTTTTGGGGCGGTTCGACCGTCTTCGACCCCAACGGGGCGCTCCTGGCGCGTGGTCCGTACCATGAAGAATCCCTGGCCCTGGCCGAAGTAGACCTGCGTCAAATCCACCGTACCCGTGCCCGTTTGCCGTTACTACGTGACGAACGCATCGCACTGGTGCAACGTGAACTCAACCGCATCTTACAAACCTCATGATGACCAAAACACCCCCCTCTGTTGATTTGCACATCAACCCTACCCTGGCGCGCAAAATTCTCACCGGCTTCATCCGCACCGAGATTGAGCGCGTCGGCTTTCACAAGGCCGTCTTAGGCCTTTCCGGGGGCATTGATTCGGCGCTGGCCTGCTATTTGGCTGCCGAGGCGCTTGGGCCGCAGAACGTGCTGGCCATGCGCATGCCCTACCACACTTCCTCCCCCGAATCCCTGGAACATGCCCAATTGGTGATTGACACCTTAGGGGTGCAATCGCTCACCGTGCCGATTACCGAGATGGTCGAGCCGCTCTTTGTGCGCTTCCCCGATATGGACAACCTCCGTAAGGGGAATGTCATGGCGCGCGCCCGCATGATTGTGCTCTACGATCAGTCTTCGGCCTTTGGTGGGTTGGTTATTGGCACCGGAAACAAGACCGAAATCCTGCTGGGATACAGTACCCTGTACGGTGATTCGGCCTGCGCGCTTAACCCCATAGGTGACCTGTACAAAACCCAGGTGCGCCAACTGGCCGCCGATATGGGCGTGCCCTCCGAAATCATCGCCAAGCCGCCCTCGGCGGACTTGTGGGTAGGGCAGACGGACGAAGATGAACTCGGCTTTACCTACGAGCAAGCAGACCAATTGCTCTACTTGTTGGTTGATCAACGCTACAGCCCAGAAGATTGCATCGCCGCCGGATTCGAGCCGCCTTTAGTCCACGCCGTCGTGGCGCGCGTGCGCCGCAATCACTTCAAACGCATCCTACCACCCATTGCCAAGATAAGCAACCGCACCATCGGCTACGACTTTCTTTACCCGCGCGATTGGGGGACATAATGCGGACACTATAGGGCCGGTAACCCAACGGGAACACGCGAACACCCCAAAGGGCGTCAGTACCGCCGCGATCCGCGATGGGGTGCGGTTTATCCTCGGGCAGCCGATCATCCTTTCGAGCTTTCATTGCCTTGATGGGCACGGGCGCGGCCGCATGGTCAGCATCAACCAGATTTTCTTCATCGGTGGGCCGCAATTGGGAGAATTAGAAGCCGGTGTCGCGGCGCAATTTTGGGGCCCGGTGTTCGCCGTGGTGAGCGGCGGCCTGGCCTGCGTCCTGGCAGTGGGTTGGATTGCGCGCCGTTGGCCGGTATTGTGGGCCTACGATTTCAACGAACAGGAAGCCCGCGCCTGATTCCCCCGGCGATGAGTTCTCTCCCTGAAAAAAACAGACACCCCCCGGACTTACGGGGGGTGTCGTTATGGATGGAGGTGCCGCAACCCCTAGTGGATACCGTACACCACACTGACCGTCACCGCGACTTCCATCTGCCCAGGAGAGACGGGGACACTCTCGGCAGCCAGCGCCATGTCCATTCGAGCGCCACCATAGATAGGCGGCGGGTTGTAGCCTACCGAGGCATTGATTTGCTGTACCTCCCCGACGGTAACGCCGGCCGCACCGGCCAGTACGTCTGCCTGGGCACGGGCGTCAGCCATAGCGGCTTTCAAGGCTTCCTGATAGGCCGCATTACGGTCGGAAACATCGAACTGGATACCACCGACGTTATTGGCGCCCGCTTCGACGGTTGCGTTTAGCAGCGCACCGATATTGTCCAGATTGCGCACGGTAACGTACACGGTGTTATCTACCACATACGTGATGCCGGTGAGTTCGCCATTCTCGTTATAGTTCTGACGGGGATAAATGCTGAAATTCGTAGTGCGGATGTCTTTGGCGTCCACGCTAGATTTCTTGAGCGCACTGATGAGCGCATTGCTCTGGGTGTTATTGGTGTCGACAGCGTTTTTGGCATCTTTATGTTCGGTGTGCACGCCAATGGAAATGTAGGCGATATTGGGCGTTAGGGTAACTTTTCCGGTGCCGCTGACCGAAATGGTGCGGTTAACCGCAGGGGGTGTGGTGTTGGCAGAAATGAGTTCTGGGGTGGCCGCCTGTTGCGGCAGGGCGGCAAACATGCCCGCGGTAGGGGCTGTGCCGCAGGCGCTCAACAGCAGACTAAGCGCCAACAAGGGAAGAAGGGCAATTCTAAAAGTACGCATGGGATTTCTAACTCCTTTCATTCGTAGGGGATGGACTCACCATCAGGGTAATCGTAATTATAAACGTCCAGCGGGGGAGACCGGTTCCCATCGGTGAGATTTTTGGGTTGATTAGCCTTGTCGGGGGCGGTTTTTGCCTGTACAATCAAGTCCGGCTGTCGTTTTTGTGAGAAACTATTCGACCAACGGACGGCACAACGAAAAGGAGTATCTGATCTGAAAATAGATTTTCATGTCTGGTGGTGAAAATTATTTTTCAT
>DYKW01000239.1 GCA_020722405.1 Anaerolinea thermophila | reverse complement strand
GTGTTTTTTCGCCGTTTTGGGCATCTACCCAAGTATTTGCACAAAACTTACGCTAAGGCCCTCGAGGGCCAGGCCAAATGGCTGAAGTCGGAAGACCGTCCGGCAGAAGCGCTGGCGTTTCTGCGCTTGCCAGAGGTCACTGCTGCCCTGGAGCGTTCCAAGATCGAGGATATGCAATATCTGACAGCAGGGATCCTGGCCGACCTGGGCGAACATGCCCAGGCGCTGGACATCCTGCAAGCCATCCAGGAAAACTACCAGCAGAACCCCACCAGCCGATTTGCGCAAACCTACATCTTTGTAGAAATGGCCGAGCGGCAGCGAGATTTGGGGCAATGGGACGAGGCGGTCCGGTTGTATGAGGCGGCTTTTGCCGAGGAGCAATCCCCGCCCTACATCCGCGCCGAATATGGTCGCAGCCTGGTGGCCTGCCTGCGGGAACGCCGGGAATTCCAGCGTATGGACCAGGTTTTGGAAACAGTGGAAAGCCTCCTGGAAGAAAATCCGGCAGAACTGTTTCAAAAAAGTCTAACCCGCGCCTGGCAGTTACACGCCGAAACCCGCCAGGCCCAGGGCGACCGGGACGGCGCATTAGCCTTGGCCAACAAGGCCATGCTTCTGGCCGAGAAAATCGGCGCTGACGACCGGCTGGAAAGTTTGCAAAGCTTCTTGAAACAACTCAGCTGATCAACAGATCAAACCATAAGTATCGTAGAAACAGAACGCGCCTGACGGCGCGTTTTTGCTTTCCAGAAGCCACCCTAAATTCTGTTAATTTTTGGCCTGTGTTTGTTAAGCCCCAGATTGTATCCTTGGGACATCGGCGGCCAAATCCCACCCGGCTGCCGCACTCGCGAAGTGCATGATTTTCTTGTTTCAAGTCGACTTGGAACTCCATCTGGAGTTCACTATGACCACCAAACAGACACCCAAAGAAACCAGACTGCTGGAGATCCTGATCGCCATTCTCCGCAGGGCAGGAGGTAAACCGAAGTAACCGCAAATACAACCAAATGCGCCGGGGTTTTGCCCCGGCGCACAACGATGCCACTGCTTTCGAAATGCATTGCACGCTAACGTTCAGGCGCTTAAATCTTCAAAGAGTGTATCAATCGCATCATGCGCTTTTCTCAGAACCCGCTCTGAAATCCATAACGATGAACCTGCAAGTGCATTCAATAAGCTCAAAGCCTCATCACGGCTGGCAATCTGACCAGATGCTGCGCACCAAAGAAGTAAACCAATTGAACCATGCACTTCTACACCTAAAGCCTGGGCGAATTGCCTGGCTTTTGCATCATCACTCAATAACCACTCCGCCTGTGTTTGCATCACAAGCGCAATAGCAGCAGATTCACCGGCATCAATATGCCTGGCCCACTCGTCAGCTTTTTGGCCATAAGCATCGTCCAAGGTGATAACTTGCACCCAATCTGGCAATACAATATCTGGCGCATTCCGTGCGAACTCTCTGGCCACCGGCAACGGGATAACGATT
>DYKW01000238.1 GCA_020722405.1 Anaerolinea thermophila | reverse complement strand
GCATCAGGGATGGAAAAGGTTTCAATCCCTCAGTTGGGATAGGGTGGTTTCAGGCCTCTCATTTGCTATATTCGCTGGCCGTTTTAGCCGTTTCAATCCCTCAGTTGGGATAGGGTGGTTTCAGGCTAACTACATCACTCTGTAACATCTGGAATTTTACTGTTTCAATCCCTCAGTTGGGATAGGGTGGTTTCAGGCGTTATTGGCCAAGCCGAGCATTTTTCTGAAATTCATGTTTCAATCCCTCAGTTGGGATAGGGTGGTTTCAGGCTTTCGATGTTGCCTACAGTTGGGATTGCGAAAATTTGTTTCAATCCCTCAGTTGGGATAGGGTGGTTTCAGGCCCAGCACCGCCGGATTCATCGCGCAAAGCCTCGATGTGTTTCAATCCCTCAGTTGGGATAGGGTGGTTTCAGGCAGCACTCCGAGAAGGATAGCCGCCCGTCTGATATAGTTTCAATCCCTCAGTTGGGATAGGGTGGTTTCAGGCTCTTCTTCTTTAAGAGAAGGAACAGAAAGTCTGTGTTTCAATCCCTCAGTTGGGATAGGGTGGTTTCAGGCCCCGCGCTGATACCCTGGCAGTCAGAGGAATCAGTGGTTTCAATCCCTCAGTTGGGATAGGGTGGTTTCAGGCAATTTGCTGGAGGTGACCAAACTGACAAATGGAGATGTTTCAATCCCTCAGTTGGGATAGGGTGGTTTCAGGCCGTATGGGGACTGTGCCGGTGAAAAGCCGTGCGTAGTTTCAATCCCTCAGTTGGGATAGGGTGGTTTCAGGCATTTCCAGCACTGGAATTTTAGGATTTTCGTATCCGTTTCAATCCCTCAGTTGGGATAGGGTGGTTTCAGGCTCACCAACGCAAAACCAACGTACCCATAAAGCAGGTTTCAATCCCTCAGTTGGGATAGGGTGGTTTCAGGCTACGGAGGAATTTGATGCAGATCCAGTAGCAAACGAAAGTTTCAATCCCTCAGTTGGGATAGGGTGGTTTCAGGCCCAGCAGGATATTGAGAAGAATTAGAAGAATCCGTGTGTTTCAATCCCTCAGTTGGGATAGGGTGGTTTCAGGCAAAACTTTGCTTCGATTGACACCCATGTTTTTTGGTTTCAATCCCTCAGTTGGGATAGGGTGGTTTCAGGCTGTCCAGGAAGGTTGATAAAAAGACCGCTGTCGGGTTTCAATCCCTCAGTTGGGATAGGGTGGTTTCAGGCGCAGAAACGAGTAATTCCTCCGAGGCAGCATCTGAGTTTCAATCCCTCAGTTGGGATAGGGTGGTTTCAGGCGAAAGACACTGCCCGTCCTGAAAAACAGCACAATTGTTTCAATCCCTCAGTTGGGATAGGGTGGTTTCAGGCTTCAATATTTCGCTCGTGTTTACAACAGCGCTCATGTTTCAATCCCTCAGTTGGGATAGGGTGGTTTCAGGCTTACTTTACCAAATGGCGTTTCAATCTCTTTGGTACAGTTTCAATCCCTCAGTTGGGATAGGGTGGTTTCAGGCTCTCCGCAGTTGAACGAA
>DYKW01000237.1 GCA_020722405.1 Anaerolinea thermophila | reverse complement strand
ACGTGCTGAACCTGTTCGATATTGTCCGCTGTTACGAAGCGCGCGACACAGGCAGGGCGAAAATCGGCACGACCACCCTGTCCGAAGCGCAACTCATCGGGCGCGGGGCGCGCTATTTCCCGTTTCGCGTCCAGCCTTCCGAAGGTTCAGAACCTTCGGAAGGCTCAGCCGACCGCCGCAAATTCGACGGCGACCTGGAACACGAACTGCGCGTGCTGGAAGAATTGCACTATCACAGCATTAACGACTCGCGCTACATCGCCGAAATCCGTCAGGCGCTCATCGCGCAGGGCATGATGGACGAGAGCGAAGTGACCCGCGAACTGAAACTCAAAGCCTCATTCAAGAAAACCGATTTTTACAAATACGGCATCGTCTGGCTGAATGACCGCCGCCCGAAGGACTACAGCAAAGTGCAATCCTTCGCCGACTTAGGCGTGAAGAAGCGCAATCTCGTTCACGTCGTCGCCACCGGTCACGGCGGTGCGACCGTGGCGCTGGGGAACGAGAAAAAAGGTGTCGTAGTGCAAGATGAAAACCGCCGGGACGTGAAGGTGCGGGACATCGAACGCAACATCGTGCAAGCCGCCATTGCCCGCAACCCGTTCTTCACCTTTGCCAATCTCAAACGCTATTTTCCGCATCTCGAATCCATGCGCGACTTTATCACCTCGGATGATTACCTCGGCGGATTGGAAATCACCTTTCAGGGCAATGTGTACAACCTGGACGAAAACCGCGCCGAAAAACTGGCCGCCATTTTGGGTTTGCTCGGTCAAATCGAAGCGGAAATCCGCGCCAATGTCACCGAATACGAAGGCACACGCGACTTCCGGCGCGATTGGGTGCGTGAAGTCTTCGAAGACAAAGTCCTGAAATTCGATGCGAAAAATCCCCGTGCCGCAGACGACGCCCAGTTTGCGCATTTCGTCTCCGGCAAAGACTGGTTTGCCTTCGACACCGTTTACGGCACAAGCGAAGAAAAAGCCTTCGTGCGCATGTTGGACAGGCAGATGCAAAAACTACAAGCGCAATACGAAGAAATCTACCTGCTGCGCAACGAAGGGCATTTTGCCATCTACAACTTTGCCGACGGGCAAGCCTTCCAACCCGATTTTGTCTTGTTCCTGCGCGAAAAGGGCGGTCAGACGCTCGTTTACCAGATTTTCATCGAGCCAAAAGCAAAGATACTGCAAAAAGCCGAACCGTGGAAACTGGATTTTCTCGACAAAATCAAATCAGAATTTGGAACCAAATTGCTGAAGTTTGAAGACAGGAAATATCGCTTGCTTGGCGTACCGTTTTACAACAACGCAGACGAAAATCAATTCAGGACAACGCTTGCGTCGGTACTGGATTAGGATTTGTCGTAACCGATCACCTGGCTTTGGAAATCCACCCACTTTCAGATGACGCAGATTGGTATTTTCGTATTTGTTTACCGCCGAGACCGCAGAGAGCGCCGAGATGACAGAACGGAAAAATCTTGACCAGATTACGGAGGGAGGTATCATCTCAAAAAGAAGGGGAAACGTCCCGAAGGTTTCTTCAAAAAACT
>DYKW01000054.1 GCA_020722405.1 Anaerolinea thermophila | reverse complement strand
ATGGTATGCAGCGTTTACCGGACAGTTGACTTCGACTATGAATTTATTCTTTTTTTAGATTTCTTATCTTGAAATTAGAAGCACTGTGTAGTATAAATATAGTATAACCTTTACTATAATGCTCAACGTTGAATGCTTCTCTCAATAATAGCGATTTCTCATCGGTAACCAGTTCATGATCCGGATTAATCGACAAACAGATTACGCCTTTCGCGTCATTCTTTTTCTCGCTAAACAAGCACCGGGCACGCGCGTTTCGAGTAACGAAATCAAAAAGAAAATGCTTATACCCCCTGCTCTTTCCCCTCGAATTGTGGCGCAATTGGCACGCGGTGAATTCATCCACACTTTTCCGGGACGTGATGGAGGCATCCAGCTGGCGCGTCATCCTGCTGATATTTCGCTTTGGGATATTTTGGACTTGTTTGAAGGGCCGGTTTATATCTCGAGTTGCATGAGCGATGACCCCGATGACCAGTGTCCCTTTGATAATACTTGTCCAATCCATGCCCAATGGGAGCCTTTGCAGGCAATTCTCAAACAGGAATTGACAGCGATTACTTTTGATAAGTTAGCAAATGAAGCGGAAAGTATAGCGTTAAAAGCCAAAATTCGAGCAAAGGCTTAAAGCGCTACTTAATTTTTTTCCCTACTACAAAAGGAGAACGTTTCTATGAACCCACTTTCCCTTGCGCGATGGCAATTTGCCATAACCACTATTTTTCACTTCTTCTTTGTTCCTCTGACCCTGGGTTTATCCATTTTCGTTGCTATTCTTGAGACGAAATATGTACGCACAGGCGATGAGATGTACAAGAAGATGGCAAAGTTTTGGGGAAAAATTTTCCTGATCAACTTTGCTATCGGTGTTGTCTCCGGTATCGTTCAAGAATTCCAGTTCGGCTTGAACTGGTCGGAATATTCCCGCTTCATGGGCGATATCTTTGGCGCCCCGCTGGCGATTGAAGCGCTCTTAGCCTTCTACATGGAATCGACCTTCATCGGACTCTGGATTTTCGGTTGGGATAAACTTTCAAAGAAAATGCACCTTGCCACAATTTGGCTTGTTGCAATTGGCTCCAATATCTCTGCACTCTGGATTTTGATAGCCAATTCCTTTATGCAACACCCCGAAGGCTACGCCATTGACCCCGAAACCGGACGAGCACTTATGTCGAACTTCGGCGCATTGGTCTTCAATCCAAACGTCTTGCTTCAATTCCCACACGTGTTGACTGCCGGCATTTCTTTGGCGGGATTTGTTGTGATGGCGTTCAGTGCCTGGCACTTGCTCCGCAAACATGATGTCACGTTCTTCCGTTCTTCTTTCCGCATGGCAGCCATTTATGCACTGATCGGCTCGGTCCTTGTTGCCACGATTGGTCACTTCCAGGGTCAATTCCTAGTTAAACACCAGCCCCTCAAGATGGCTGCCGCTGAAGCGCTTTGGAAAACAGAACAACCGGCGCCGTTTTCCATATTTGCGATCATTGACGAGGAAAATCGTACCAATAGAGTTAATATAGAAATCCCCTCTATACTTTCCTTCCTCTCCTATAACAACTTCACCGGCAAAGTTGAAGGGATCAACGATCTCGTTGTTCAGGCTGAATCTAAGTATGGTCCCGGCGATTATATTCCGCCCGTTGCCCTCAATTACTGGAGCTTCCGCACAATGGTTGGCGCCGGTGCTTTGATGATTGTGATTGCGTTGCTCGGTGTTTTATGGAGCAAAGACCAGAAACTCGACGATAAGACATGGTTTCTGAAAGCGACCATGTTCTCCGCAATTTTGCCTTACCTTGCCGCAACCACTGGCTGGATTTTGGCTGAAACCGGACGCTGGCCCTGGATCGTTTTTGGCTTGCAGAAAGTCGAAGCCGCGGTCTCCCCGAATGTCCCCGCGTGGAATGTTGCTTTCTCACTCGTGCTGATGGCTGTCATCTATACCGTATTTACAGTGGTTGCTTATAAACTAGCAGTCAAATACGGCACTGGTGATGTCGCCATCAAGACTGAAGAATATTAGAATAGGAGAAACTATCATGGATCTTAATACTCTCTGGTTTATCCTCGTAACCGTTTTGTTCGTCGGGTTCTTCTTCCTTGAAGGCTTCGACTACGGTGTGGGTATTCTATTGCCATTCCTCGGTAAAAACGACAACGAGCGGCGTGCCGTCATCAATACTATTGGGCCACACTGGGACGGTAACGAAGTCTGGATGATCACCGCTGGCGGCGCAATGTTCGCATCTTTCCCCCAAGTCTACGCCACCCTCTTCAGCGGTTTCTACCTTGCATTGGTTTTGATGCTTGTTGCCCTGATCATGCGCGGTGTTGCCTTCGAGTATCGTTCTCTTCGAGACGACCCCGTCTGGCGCAATCGCTGGGACTGGGCAATCTTCATCGGCTCCCTGTTGCCCGCCCTGCTCTGGGGCGTCGCCGTTGGCAACCTGATGCGCGGTTTCGCCATTGACGCTAACATGAACTATTGGGGCGGTCTGATTCCATTGCTGAATCCCTACTCGATCCTCGGTGGTTTGGTTTTCGTGACCCTCTTCACCACCCATGGTGCCAACTTCCTCGCCCTCAAACTTGAAGGTGATTTGGCACAACGCGCCAAGAAATTTGGCTTTCAGGCATGGATCGCTGCCACCGTCTTGACCGTACTCTTCGTCATCTGGACTTTCTTCGAGACCGACATTCTCACCAAATCCGGCGTCAACGGCTTGGTGCCTGCGCTCCTGGCCGCGGTTGCTTTGCTCGCTGCCGGTTGGTATGCCAAGAAAGACAATGACCTTCTCGCCTTTGTGATGGGTTCTTTGACCGTCGTCTTCGCGACCATCATGGTCTTCATGGGCTTGTTCCCCCGCATTCTCATCTCCAGCATGGATGCTGCCTACAGCCTCAATATCCACAACGCCGCAGCCTCCCCCTACACCCTCAAGGCCATGACCATCGTTGCCGTGATTTTCGTCCCCATCGTTTTGATTTACCAAATTTGGACCTACAAAGTTTTCAGCAAACGCATCAAGGCGGACCCCAAAACATTGATTTACTAGGAACACGAAAGACGTTTGGTTTTTGCACAGAAAACAAAAACCAAGTGTCTCTTCAAATGGTAAAATCGGCTGGCAATCACCCTGCCAGCCGATTTTTTAATGTCATTTCTCAGCCAATTTTAACCACGGAGAACACAATGTTCACGGAATTTCTCTTTTTTTTCTCTGTGCGTTCCGTGACATCTGTGGTGAATCGTAACTGACTACCTGGTCTTGATTAATATCGGCTACCCGTCGGTTTCGCCAGATTCCAGTCCTTTATTACGTAGGCAATTACCATTCAAAACTTCAATGAACCTCGATAAAAACCTCCTCCGCCTCCTTCAAAAGAACCGCCTCGCCTTCGCCCTCACCATCCTGACGGGTTTCCTCGGCGGCATCTTCACTATTGCCCAAGCCTGGGAGATCAGCCAAATCGTTGACCGCGTTTTTCTGCTTGAAGCATCCCTTGAGCAAGTCTTCCCCATTCTTCTGACCCTTTTAGGGATCATCTTTTTTCGCGCCCTGCTCCTCACCCTCAACGAAATCAGCGCCAAGGAAATTGCCTTGCGCATCAAAGCCAAACTGCGCGAGCGCCTCTTCAACCACATCGCCGATTTAGGTCCCTCCTTTACGCGTCAGGAGCGCACCGGCGAACTCAGCGCCGCCGCCATCGAAGGGATTGAAGCCCTAGACGCTTATTACAGCCAATACCTGCCTCAACTGATTTTATCTGCTCTTATTCCGCTCTCCATTCTTTTTTTCATCTTTCCCCGTGACCTTCTTTCTGGATTTATCCTCCTCGTCACCGCCCCGCTGATCCCCTTTTTCATGATTCTGATCGGCAAAACCGCGGCAGCCCTCACCCATCGACAATATGATACCCTCAGCCGTCTCAGCGCCCACTTTCTCGATTCCCTGCAAGGACTGACCACCCTCAAAACCCTCGGGCAAAGCAAAAAACACGCCCGCGAAATTCAGGCAACAAGCGAAGCCTTCAGCGATGCCACTATGCAAGTTTTGCGGGTCACTTTTCTCTCTGCCCTCGCCCTCGAACTGATTGCCACCCTCAGCACGGCTATTATCGCGGTCGAGATTGGGCTGCGTCTGCTCTACGCGCACATGGCGTTTCAGCCCGCCTTTTTCCTCCTTATCCTCGCCCCCGAATTCTATCTTCCCCTCCGCATGTTGGGGCTGCGCTTCCACGCCGGCATGGATGGCACTGCCGCCGCCCGCAAAATCTTTTCCATTCTTGAGATCGAGACTAGAGAGAAGAGAGTGGAGAGTAGTCAATTTCCCCAATTTTTCTCTACGCTCTCTTTCTCTACGCTCTACTATGCTTATCCCAACGAAGAGCGCTATGCCCTCGACAACATCAATCTCACTCTTCAGCGCGGGCGTCAATATGCCCTTATCGGCGTCAGCGGCGCGGGAAAAAGCACCCTTACCCAGTTGCTGCTTGGTTTCATCACCCCCACACAAGGGAAAATCCTCGTTGACGAGACACCACTTGACGAAATTTCTCCTGATGTATGGCGCAAGCAGATTGCCTGGGTGCCGCAAAAACCACATATCTTCAACACCACCATCGCCGAAAATATCCGCTTGGGCAAGCCTGATGCAGCATTGGATGAAGTCGTGGATGCCGCCAAAGCCGCTCAGCTTCACGACTGGATTTTGACCCTCCCCGACGGCTACGAGACGCGCGTGGGAGAGGCTGGCTCTCGTTTGAGTGGCGGGGAAGCCCAGCGTTTGGCATTGGCGCGCGCCTTCCTCAAAGATGCCCCGCTCCTCATTTTGGATGAACCCACCTCCAGCCTCGACCCGATTACTGAAGCCGCCCTGGAGTCCTCCACGCGCCAACTCATGCAGGGACGTACCACCCTCATCATCGCCCACCGTTTGAACACCGTCACCCAAGCCGACGAGATCATCGTCCTCGACGAGGGGCAGATTGTTGAACAAGGAACCCACGCGGCGTTGCTGGCGAAAAACGGCATTTACGCGAAATTGGTCGCAAGGGACAAGGAGCAAGAGGTAGGCGATAAGTGGCAAGAGGCGAGTCGTAAGTCGCAAGTCGCAAGCCTTCAAACAGAAGAACTGCAAAACCACCGAAAAACTGAAAAACCTTCCGACGTTCAACCTTTAACTTTGCAACCTGCCCCGACCTTTCTCCGCCTCCTCCGATTTTTGCGCGGCTCGTGGCGCGAGGTCGCCCTTGCTACGCTGATCGGCTCCGGCACCATCGCCAGCAGCATTGCCCTGATCGGCACCTCCGCCTGGCTGATCGCCAAAGCCGCCCTGCATCCCTCCATCGCCGCGTTGAACGTGGCAATCGTCGGGGTGCGCTTCTTCGGCATCAGCCGCGGCGTCTTCCGCTATCTCGAACGCCTCATCTCACATCGGATCACCTTTCGCCTGCTTGCCCGCTTGCGAACGTGGTTCTACACTGCCATTGAACCCCTCGTTCCCGCCCGCCTGCTCTACTACCAAAGCGGCGATTTGCTCGGCAGGGTGGTCAACGATGTCGAGACGCTGAAGAATTTTTACATTCGCGTCGTCTCGCCGCCGTTGGTGGCCGTGGTGATTGCGCTTGGCTGTTCGGCATTTCTCGGCGTTTTCGCACCTCGCTTGGGCTGGACGCTCTTCGCCTTTTTGCTCCTGCTGGGCATGGGTATCTCCATCCTGGCATGGATGCAAGGCAAGCGGGATGGGAAAGCCTTCGTTCGGGAGCGGAACGCCCTGCACACCTATCTCGTGGATGGCATTCAGGGCTTGAGCGATTTGCTCGCCTTTGGTCGTCTGTCCGCGTATCGGGCAGAAGTCGCTTCGTTGGGGCAGGCTTATGCTGCCACGCAGCGCAAAATAGTGCGGGTTGGTGCGTTGCACAGCGGCTTGGCGCTGCTCCTTACCCATTTGGGGGTGTGGTCGATTCTCACTCTCGCCATTCCTCTTGTGGATACGGGTGCGCTCTCCGGCGTGATGCTCGGCGCGCTGACGCTGATTGCTTTTGCCAGTTTTGAAGCCGTCCAGCCGTTGCCCCTCACCGCACAGATGCTCGAGGAATCCCTCGAAGCCGCTCGCCGTCTCTTTGATATTGTGGATGCGGAGCCGGAAATAGTGGAAAGAGGAAAGTGGGAAATGGGAAGCGGTAAGTCGCAGGTCACAAGTGGCAAGGGGCAAGGGGCAAATATTGAGTTTGCGGGATTGAGTTTTGCTTACGAAGGAGAAACCGTTTTACACGACATTTCTTTCGAGATCAAGCCGGGACAATCGTTCGCTGTGGTCGGCCCCAGTGGGGCGGGGAAATCCACCCTCGCCGGTTTACTGCTTCGTTTTTGGGATTACGAGCAAGGTGAGATTTATTTTAACGGGCAGCCCCTCAAAAGTTACGCGGCGGACGATTTACGGGCGCAAATGGCGGTCATTCCGCAGCGGGCGTATCTCTTCAATACCAGTTTGCGCGAGAATATCCGTTTGGCGCGTCCCAATGCCATTGATGCCGAGGTGGAAGAGGCGGCAAAGAGAGCGGGAATCCACGATTTTGTGATGGGATTGGCGAATGGTTACGATACTTTTGTTGGGGAGCAGGGAGTCCGTTTGAGCGGCGGGGAGAGGCAGCGAGTGGCGATCGCTCGGGCGATTTTGAAAGATGCCCCCTTTTTGATTTTAGACGAGCCGACCGCGCACCTCGACGTGAGAACGGAGCAAGATGTTTTGTCGTCGCTTTTTGGCTTAATGCGCGAAAAAACCGCGCTCCTGATCACCCACCGTCTAGTCGGCTTGGATGCGGTGGACGAGATTCTTGTGTTGGATCGGGGAAAAATCGTCCAACGCGGCACCCAAACCGAACTCAGGCGCGAAGCGGGGCTTTATCGTCAACTTTACCAACTTCAGCATCAAATCCTGCCTGAAGAGTAACGAGACGGAGCCTTTTTTCCGACCTGTGCAGTTAGGCAGGTGAAGCGAAAGAATAGGAAGAACGGGTTTAGAACTCGTTCCTCCTATTACATTACCCAGCCCGGAAAAAGGGGACAAATTTTAGACAAACTCTAATGCCGAAAATGACGCACACCGGTAAATACCATCGCCATATCGTGCGCCTCGGCGGCTTCGATGGAAAGGTTGTCGCGTCGCGAGCCACCGGGTTGGATGATGGCAGTTATGCCGGCTTTAGCGGCCTCCTCGACCGAATCGGGGAAGGGGAAGAAGGCGTCCGAAGCCATCACTGCCCCGCGCGCTTTGTCACCGGCGCGTTCGGCGGCTATCCGCACGCAGTCCACGCGGTTGGGCTGTCCGCTGCCAATCCCCACCGTAGCCTCCTCCTGCACAAATACAATGGCATTGGATTTGGCGTGCTGTACCGCCTTCCAGGCAAAGCGCAGTGCCTGCCACTCTTGCTCTGTGGGTGGGCGGCCGGTAACCACCTGCCATTCGCTTTCCGGTGGATCGCCTAAATCCACCCCCTGGCGCAACACTCCTCGTACAACCGAGCGGTACTCCTGAAGTGGTTCGATCTTCAAATCTGGCATGCTCAGCAAACGCAGGTCTTTCTTCCTGGCTAGCAGGCGGCGTGCCCCTTCACTGAATCCTGGGGCAATGATGCACTCCACAAAGTGCTTGTTCTCCAGAATCCTGGTGCTGGTGGCTTCATCGAAAGGACGATTGGCCGCGATGATGCCGCCAAAGGCCGAGATGGGGTCAGAAGCCAGCGCGGGCGGGTAGGCCTCGGCCAGCGTGTCGGCGCTGGCGATGCCACACGGGGACAAGTGCTTGACGATTACAACCGTCGGGCGCGTAAAGCTGACGACAGCCCGCCAGGCGGCATCCAAATCCAGGATATTGTTGTAGGAAAGTGGTTTGCCTTGCAAGAGTTCTCCACCCAAAGGCCCACTACCCGGCACCCAGGAGAAGAGTGTGGCGGCCTGATGCGGGTTTTCGCCGTAACGTAAGGTTTGGACGGGGTAGAGTTCGAGGGTTTCGGCTGTTGCCTTACTCAGGTAGGCGTAGATGGCTGTGTCGTAGGCGGCGGTATGCGCAAAGGCTTTGACTGCCAGACGGCGGCGGGTTTCAGGGCGCACTCCGCCGTTTTGTAACTCGGTCAGCACCGCGGGGTAGTCGGATGGGGCGGTGAGCACCACCACGCGAGCGAAGTTTTTAGCAGCCGCACGAATCAGCGCCACCCCGCCAATGTCGATGTTTTCGATGGCTTCCTCCAGGGTTACATCGGGGCGGGCAACCGTCTCGCGGAAAGGGTACAGGTTGACCACAACCAGGTCAATGGGACGGGCGCCAATGCGCGCCAGGTCGGCCTGGTCTTTATCCGAAGGGCGGGCCAACAGACCACCGTGTACCGCCGGATGCAGGGTTTTCACCCGTCCTCCCAGGATTTCTGGGGAAGCGGTGTAATCGGCCACTTCCTGCACCGGCAGTCCGGCCGCGCGCAGGTGGGCGGCGGTGCCTCCGGAGGCCAGAAAATCCCATTCGAGGGCGTACAACCCGCGGGCCAGGTCGGTGAGTCCGGTTTTATCGGATACGGAAAAAAGTGCAGTAGGCATGGTTATCTCCTGGTATCATGGATTTTTCAGGTGGCCGATACCGAAGCCACCGATTTATGAGATAAGCTTAGAAAATGGGTAATTGTGTTACACATGTGCGTACTGAAAAAAGCAACAAATCTTTGCGTTTTTTCATTTGCTCATTGGCTCTTGGTAGTCAGGGTGCGCAACACGTTGACAAGCAGCCGGTGTTCTACGGCGTGAATACGGGCTTCCAGGCTTTCCAGCGTGTCGTCAGAATGAATTGGGATGGTTTCTTCCGCCAGCAGTCGGTCAAAGACGGAGCGCTGGTCGGTGGTGACGATGAGCAGGCGCTGGGTGTCCAGGGTGTAAATGTTGCTCACTTTCCCGGCCTGTTGGAGGCAGGGTAAATGGGAAGCGGTAAAGGGTTTTACTCGGCTGTTGCTTCCAGGGTGCGTAAGATTTCATCGGCAAGTGCCCGCGCGCGCCGGGGCGCATCGCCGATGTGGGTGTTGGCATCCATCAGGGTGCGAAGTTCTTTGGCGGGGAGATATTGCAAAAAGACGGCATCCGCTGCTACCAGATCGACTAACGGGTTTTCTTCACCGTGTTGGATGACATCCCAGGCACTCAGGGCATGTACGCGCAAGCGCTCGTGCATTTCTTGACGATCGGCGCCGCACTTGCCCAGTGCCATCAATACCCGTTCAGTAGCGGCAAAGGGGCCGTAAGTTGACAGGTTGCGGGCTGTAGAGCGTTCGTCAACCTGCAAACCGTCGGCTAATTTTTGGGCGACGCGCAGCAACTCAGAAGCCGCCAGAAAGGCTTCCGGCAGGATGGTGCGGCGGTTGGCGCTGTCGTCCAAGGTGCGTTCCAACAGGGAGTGGGCGGCGTTATCCCAGGCGAGGCGCGGCAATTGTGCCAAGTAGCGCCCGATGGCATTGATTTTTTCGGCGTTGATGGGGTTGCGCTTGAAAGGCATGGCTGATGAACCCACTTGTTTGGCGCCAAACGGTTCGCTCCATTCCCCAAAAGGCGGGGACTGTAAAATGCGCAGATCGAAGGCGAATTTGTAGAGCGAAGCCCCCAGACCGGCCAGCGTGCTCAGCAGACGGTACTCTAACTTGCGCGGGTAGGTTTGCGTTGTCACGGGGAAAAAGTCCAGGTGCAGTAACTCGCTCAGGCGGGCTTCGAAGCGCGGCAGATTTTCAGCGCCCAGCAATTCGGCATATGAAGCGGAGGTGCCCACGGCCCCCTTGAAGCCCTTGCCGCGAATTTCAGCCCGCAGACGGGACAAATCACGGTAATCGGTGAGTAAATCCTGGGCATATTGTGCCAGACGGTAGCCGAGGGTGGTGGGTTCGGCCGGCTGAAGGTGGGTGAAGGCCATTACTATCAGATTGGCGGTGGCGTGGCTGCGCGTCGCCAGTGTGCGTAGCAAGGCGCGCAAGGCCTCCAGGATGACATCGCAACTCTCTCGCAAGCGCAGGGCTTCGGCGTTGTCTTCGATGTCCATCGAGGTCGCGCCCAGGTGAATCACGCTGCCGCCCAGCGGACACTGTTCGGCGTAGGTGCGCACTTCGGCCATCAAATCGTGGTGGATTTCAGCCTCGATTTCCAGCGCGCGCGTTACATCCACGTCGTTTACGTGGGCTTGCAGATCGGCCACCTGTTCGGGGGATGCCAGGTCGAACTCGGACTGTACCTGTGCCAGAGCTACCCACAGCCGGCGCCACAAACGGCGCTTGTGGGTTTCGCTCCAAATATGGCGCATGGCTTGGGTGCCATAACGCCAACTGTAGGGGGATTGGTAAATCTCTGTGTTCATGGTTTGTCCTACGAAACCCAAATGTCGTATCTGATCTGAAAATAGATTTCCATGTCTGGTGGTGAAAATTATTTTTCATG
>DYKW01000236.1 GCA_020722405.1 Anaerolinea thermophila | reverse complement strand
TTTTCGCATTCGTTTTCGGGGGTCATAAAGCAGTAGGACACTTCGAGCGCGGCGGCTTGATATTCAAGTTCTGCACGAGAGATTACATACACAGGGCGCGGCGTGGGGGTTTGGGTTGGTGGGATTGTGGCGGTGGCAGTTGGGCGCGGGGTTGGCGTGGCGTTGAACATCAGGGCAGTCGTGGCGGCGGCGGCGGTGGGGGAACGCATGATGGCGGCCAGGGCGGCCAGGGTAAGGGTCAGGGTTAGGATGGTGGATATTTGGAGATTAGCCAGGGTAAAGCGGCGTCGTAGGGGATAAAGTAATTGAATTCCAGCCGTGCCATGTAACATGTCAATAATCAGATGGCTTCCATACCCGGTGATGGAGGCGGCGGTGATACTGAATCGGGGGGCGGTGGCGGCGGCAGTCAAGTAGATTAGGAAGAGAGCAAAAAGAGAGTGGGTTAATCCACGGTGGGGTAATTGAAGGTCGTGGTCTATATCGGGGATTAGTCCAAGCGTGATTGCAATAAGTATGGTGTCAGGGGTGGGTGAATATGGCAATAATAAGAGGGCGGCCAGGGCGGCCAGGGCGTGGGCGGCTGTGTGGGTGAGGGATTGTAGGAAGTTTTTTCTATTAGATGTTTGCATTTTTTTTCGCTGTTGTTTATTTTGGGGTGTCGATTTTGAAAAATCGTCTCACAAGGAATAGTGCGACGGCGGCCAGTGCGGTAAAAACGGGTGTGATATGCTCATATCGCAGGATGTAGAGCAGAAAAATTCCTATAAGTACAATCGCGGGAAAAAGGTTTATCGTGCGTGGTGTGGGCGGCGTCTTCCCTTGCGCAATAGCGCGTGCAGCGTTGACCGCTTGGGCGGGGGTGGTGGCGTGGCTCAAAGCGGTGCGGATTTGGGTAGGTGTCAAGTTTGGGGCGGCGGAAGTGATAATCTCTCGCAGGTTGGGGCGGGGTAATTCCACAATTTCGGCGGCGGCGCGGTCAAGGAGTGTCGCGCATTTGTCGCGGCGGGTGGCGGTGGCAAGGATTTCGTGCGTCTTCGATAGTTCCAGGATTGAGTATGTTAGGCGGGGGGCGGCGCGGTCTATGTTGTCGAGTGCAATTTGAGCGGGTGGGGCGGCGGCAATCAAGGCGATGATGTCGCTAATTTGGGCGCGGGTGTCGGTTTCTAGTCCAAGTTGAGATGCAATATTTATGAGGATTTGACGGTGGGATGGATGAGTGCAGTCAATCATGGAGGCAATTTGATTTTGCTTTTGCAACCAGTGGGTCTTGCCTGTTCCAGCGGGGGCGATTAGTAATCTTATAGTCATTTTCTTGCACACACACATACGACACACACACACATTTTATTAAATGAGGGGCAAAAAGAGAAGGGGTGGAGAATTTCTCGATAATGGAAAAAATAGCGAGGCGTATCGGGTGGCTTTGGCTTCAACCTATCCGTAAATCGCTGGCTTCGGGTGTCTGGTGGCGATTTTCCATCAGACAACGTGCAGAGGGTCGCTTTCAGGAAGGGATGGGGGGGTTGGGGGGGGAAGGGAAACCCATTTCTCGAGAGCAAAGGGGTTTC